>CAYLWP010000005.1:0-38933 GCA_964387365.1 uncultured Roseburia sp.
TAGTTATTCTTTGCGGTTGTCAATCTTTTTGAAATCTTTGTGAATTTATATTCTGCTATTTCATTTTTCTTCAATTTATGGTACTTTATTTTAGTGGGTTTTACACGGAAAGGTAAGGTATGGACATGGCAAAAAACACAGAAACAGAAGCGCTTAGCAAGAGCAAAGCAAAAAGACAGGAAAGACAAAAGGAAGTAGCAAAGACAAAAAAGCAGAAATTAATCGGCAGAATCATTACTACTATTGTTCTCACGGTGATTATCGCCGTTTTTGCAGTAGCAGCAGGATTTGAAATATATAAGGCAGCTATCAGAACCAAATCAAGCACGGATTACAGCATAGCTCTTACAGAGGAAGGCTTAATCAAAAATGCAGATGTAGCTTCTGCCGTTTCACTTGCAGATTATGAGAACCTCGTTGTTCCTTTAGATGCAGTCATCGCTGCTGAATCAGACGTGGAATCCGATATCCACTCCACTCTTGAAGCACATCAGGAGTTAAAGAGCGACAGCACTCTTAAAATCGCTGACGGTGATACTGTAAACATTGATTATGTAGGTACTGTTGACGGCGTAGAGTTTGATGGCGGAAACAGCAATGGCGAAGGTTATGACCTTGTTATCGGCTCCCAGTCCTTTATTGATGATTTTGAGCAGCAGTTAATCGGTCATTCTCCGGGAGAAGAGGTTACCGTAAATGTTACTTTCCCGGATGGTTATACAGACCCAAGCTTATCCAACAAGGAAGCTCAGTTTGCAGTTACTATCCACGGTATTTATGTACTTCCTGAGTTAACGGATGAATTTGTACAGACCAATTATCCTGATGTTGCTTCTACCGCAGAGGAATATCGTAAGTCCATCGAGGATAATTATTACAACACCAACTTAAGAGCATACATGGAAGACTATATCTATACATATTCCAGCGTTTCATCCTATCCGGAAGAATACGTGGAATGTCTCAAGTCTACCTTAAAGTATGCTGATGAGTATTCACTTGAAGCAAATAACCAGATGTATCAGCAGTATGGTATTACAAGCAGCTATAACGAAGTATGGGATATGATTGACGGTATCGACAATGAAATCGACTACGAGAAAGACCTCACGGAGCGAGCAAAGGAAGCTGCTTCCAAGGCTATGATTTATCAGGCAATCTTTGAAAAAGCCGGACTTTCCTTAACATTTGAGGAGGTTACTGCTAAGATTAATGAAACATACGGCGAAGAGTATGCAGCTACTGTACAGGAAACCTACGGTAAGGGATATATGATTCAGTCAGAAATGCAGGAAGCTGTTTTAGACTACTTGGTTGAGAATGCAAACGTTCAGCCGGTAGATTAGTTACATGAAATTTAAAAATGACATTAGGTGAATCCTAGTGTCATTTTTTATTTCATTTATTTTTGTTAGTAACAAAAATAAATGTTAGTATTATTTTACCAATCTAATGCAAATTCAGCAAAGGCATCCTTCTTCGTCAGATGCTCTTCCTTATATTTCAACAAATACGCTTTCACCTCTGCGCTTACATCCTTCATATCCGCAAGACAGGCTTCAAAGTTCTCTTCCTTGAGACATCCTGCCGCTGTAAACGCCTGATAACAGGCGATATCTTCCTTGTATTCCTCTAACAGAATATCCCACGCCTCCGGTTCAAGGGTTCCCTTTGTATGGTCACGCAGATACGCCTGTAACGCATCCCTGATATCCTCTGTCAGCTTATAGGGATGAAGCAGACGGAAATAAATCATACGAAGCTTCTCCTTACGCTTTTCTATCGGATAAGCCTCTATGTCGTATTCCTCTCCCTCATAATCCTCTTCGCCACAGGTCCATATCTCCTGAAATCCGTCCAGGTCATCCAGTCGGATTCGCTTTATTAACTGTTCATCCCACCGTTTCATCCATGCATCGTCATGAACCTCTGTCGGTGAAAAAAGAAAATAATCGTGCAAGTCCAGCACTGCCAAGGCAAGCATGTGCCCGATACCATCCTTTTTATCCTGTAACTGCTCTTCCCCGGTCCCGGAAAGAAGGATTTCCTCTAACTGCTTACACCCAAGAAACAATTCTTTGCCACTTGCAAGCTTTTTCCTCGGTATCGTTATTTCTCTAAGGGCTTCCGCATGTGCAAATGCCCAGTCACCGATTTCCTGTATCGTATCCGGCAGGATAATTTCCCTTAACGTTTTTCTGCTTAGAAACGCCTTTCTGCCAATCGCCGTTACAGGCTGATTCTCAATTTTCTCCGGAACAACTGCCCGCACTCCTGTTCCCTGATAGCGTTTGATGCAGATTCCGTCCTTTTCCTGCATATATGTCAGTGTTCCATCCTCTATGGAAATTACTCTTTCCTCTGCCATGTTTCCTCTTTCCGCTTTATGCCTATTCCGTATTTATGTCTACGAAATATCCATCATACCAATCGTTCAATTTCCTGTAAAATATCGTCCTGTCTTTCATGCAGCATCAGCTCTTCATTGTATTTTTGATAATCTTCACTGCCATATAAACCAATAAAACGAGAGCTGTATGCATTGACCGTCAGCTCTGTTACCAGAACAATCATCTCATTTCCGTCTGTAAATGCCTCTTCGCAGAACGTAAACACATGATGAAGCCTATCCTTTATCAGCGCATTCACTTCCTTCATTGCTGCAACTTCACCATCAAAGGCTGTCTTTAGCAGCATCAAGCCTTCGTCCGCTGTTTTTGCTTCCTGTAAGCCAAGCTGCTTCTTCCCCTCTTCCAGAAAGTGAATCACGGCGCGTTGCTTTTTCTTCTCCTCCTCAGAAAGCGTGCCTGCTATCTGCATGGAGTGAACAAGCCTTCTGCGGGACTCTGCCTGTTTTTCTGTCAGTTCAAGGATATCTTCTACGGAACAGACTCTTCCCTCTGCCTTCTTATTATCTGCAGTCGTTTTCATTAATTTTAGCGGCTTCATTACCTCAGAAAGATAATCTGCCGTTTCCAGATTCTCACGCATTTCGCTCACAATTCTGTCTAACAGCATGCCAAGCAGCGATAACCTCTCATCAAATCGGGTAGCCTTTGCGCGCTCCTTTACCTTGTCAGAGCAGGTACCCGACAAAATCTCATCTACTTTATAGTCCTTTTTATATTTATTGTAGAGCTCATAGTATGCGGTAAATTCCTTCACAATCTTCCCGTTGTGAATATACTGTCCGACCAGCGTTTCGTCCACGGCAATCTCTTCTTCCTCACACAAAAGTATTGCTGCGGATAAATCCTCCCAGCCTCTTGCCGTAACATAGCTTCTTCCGTTTACCGTCATTTCCACTCTGTAAAAATCGGCTTTTTTCATGTCGAGGTAGGTAATAACGGCATTGTGGATTCCTTTTTTCAGAGCATATTCCTTCCATGTCGGATAATCTGCCTCAACCTCGATTAATCTCATTCTGTCCATCGTAACGACATCAAACTCTCGAACCGACTTATTGTACTCCGGCGGATTTCCTGCCGTAACAATAACCCACCCCTCCGGAACCTGATGTCGGCCGAATACCTTGTATTGCAGGAATTGCAGCATGGACGGTGCCAGAGTCTCCGACACGCAGTTTATCTCGTCCAAAAACAGGATACCCTGCTCCATACCCGTCTGCTCCATCACCTCATAAACAGAAGCTATAATCTCACTCATGGTATATTCGGAAATATCAAATTCCATGTCCTTATACCGCTTATGGGCAATAAAGGGAAGTCCCAGTGCCGACTGTCTTGTATGATGCGTCATGGAATAGCTTACCAGCGCAATACCAAGCTCCTGCGCTACCTGCTCCATAATCGCTGTTTTACCAATACCCGGTGACCCCAGCAAAAAAATGGGGCGCTGTCTCACAACCGGAATACGATAGTCCCCATACACATCCTTCTTTAAATATATCTTCACGGAATTCTTAATATGCTCTTTTGCCTGTTTGATGTTCATACACTTTCTCCCTCTTCATTCCCGATTTCTTCGTCCGAGAGGACAAGACGGATAGCCCACGGTGGCGTCTGTGGCGGCTCCCCCTCACGCTCCGGGAAAACAAATGCCGTATCGTAAGGTGGCTTCTGTAGCGGAAAAATACCATAGCCATCCGTAAAATAAATCAGTCCCTTCAGATTCTCGAACTCCTTTCTTTCGATGCATTGGTTTACATAAGTAAACACCGGCCGAAAATCTGTTGAGCCTAAGCCTGTCAGCTTTCCCTGTTTTATAAATTCTTCAAAATCCGCACGACAGGTAATCTTTGTGTCACTTTGTATCTGCGAATCGCATTGGATAATATGAATATTAACCTTGCTAAAGAAATGATCCTCACTTGTCAGAATCGAATACGTTTTATTTAAGAATGACTGTACAAGGCTTCCGCTGCACGATGCAGAGGTATCAAGGGCAATGACAAACTCCTTTATTTTTTTCACGTCCCTGTATTCTAACGGCTCCACGAGCGGAAGATTGCCATACAGCTGCAGACCGTAGGTGTAATAGACATAGTCAAACTCCTCGTCGTTGACCTGCATCTCTTCCCCACTGATACGAAAACGCCTCAAGAAGTCTCCATAATCATAGTGTTCCCTGGTTGCCTCCTCGAGGTTCTGTATCATACCCTTATTCTTCTGTTTCTCTTCGGAAAATACCTTTAGCTCAGCCTTAACCCGCTCACTGATTTTCTTCCATTCCGCATCTGTAAGCTCTATGCTCTCCTGAGCGGCCCACAGCTTATGGCTGTCATAGGAAAATAACTCTCTAAGCTCCCTATCCGGCGTCTGCTCCTGCAGCTTCCTGTAAATCCTCTCTGCGGTCATTACACCTACGCTTTTTTCCCATTCGGAAAGCACTTCTCTCCTTCTCGGATCACGGGAGGTTTCCATACTCCGAAGCTCCAGTCCCAGGATTGCAGACTCTACTGCCATATCTGCCGCAATATCCCACAGCAAACGGTTTCTGCTCTCATACCGATAGGTATGATGAAAAATCCGATGCAGCATCAGATGCAAATAGGTTCTTGTCATCTCATTCGGCTCTTTTCTGTATCTGTTTATCACCGAAAGCGGATGATAAAAAACCGTTTTTCCGTCACAGCAAATCTCCTGCTCCTCCTGTCGGGAGCAGAAGGTAAGACTTGCCAATGCTACATCAAGAAATCTTAAGTTTACCAATAGCCTGTCTCCGGAAAGCTTCCATATCCGCCGGGCAATCTCTTCTGCCCGCTGCAGTCTTTCCTTATCATCAGCCTGCTTCACTGCTTACACCTCTTCTATCGTTGCCTGATTTAAAATCGCCTCCACATCGGCACCCTCCATATCAAGCCCCTGTGCGCTGACAAAATGTGAGTTCTCTATGCCATACAGCTTACAAAGAGCATTTACATACTCAAAGCCAAAATTACAGTCTCCGATATAACCGCCGCTTGTCGTCACATAATACATGTCCTGCGCCTGACACAAGCCTACCGGAGAACCATCCTCCGCATAGTCAAAGGTAATCCCGACCACGCTTGCCGCCTCGAAAAATACCTTTAACGAAGAAGGGAAGGACATATCCCAGTAAGGTGCCGCAATCACAAGCATATCCGCCTCGGCAACAGCATTGGCATAATCAAACATCGTATCGGAAAAAATGCCGTTTGCAAGCAACTCGTCCCTTCTTTGCAGTCTTTCATAATTTAACGGAAGTAAATTCTCTGTCGAAAGCCTGATTTCTTCGATGTGAAAGGCTAAGTCCTTCTTATTCTCCTCCTCAATACGCGCTAAGAGGCGTTCGCATAGCTGCAATGTTCTTGAGTCCTTTCCTCGTACACAGGCATTGATAAATAATAGTGTCGGCATTCTGTTTCAGTCTCCTTTGTCAAATATGTATCTTAGTCCATTTTCCCTGTTTAAAACGAATTGATCCGAATAAATATCTTGCAATCTGGTCTGCCAGAATACCCAGCCAGATTCCTACCATTCCAAGTCCAAGCGGATAGCAGAAAATATAGGACGCTGCCGTTCTGATTATCGTTACGCTAATCGTAGAGGCAAATGCCGTATATGCCGTATCTCCAGCGCCTCTAAGACATCCCATATAAATAACCTGAGATACCTGAAACAGCACAATAAATATAACCGTTCGGATAATTCCTACACCGATTGCAACGATTTCCTCTTCCTTAAAGAACAGTCTGTACAACGTTTCTCCGCCAAAGAAATAAGCCACTGCAAGACAGCAGGAAATTCCAAAACCTATCATTCTGCAGGTCTTTCCGTATGCCTTTGCCTTCTCCGCACTACCCTCTCCAAGGCTTTTTCCGATTAAGGATACCGCAGCAACCTGCATACCGTCTCCGAAGGAAAAGGTCAGACCCAGAATATTCATACCGACCTGATGTGCCGCCATGGCTGCCGTACCCATATCTGCTGCCATAATTGAGGTTGACATAAAACCGATTCTCATCAGAACCTGCTCTATAAATACGGAGGAACCCAGCTTAATCATACTAACGAGAGGCTCCGTCGATGCCTTAATCTTTGCCTGTATAATATAAGGAATACTTACAAAGTTATCCTTTTTAAACAAAGATGCAAAGCTCATAATACATGCAATCACGGTTCCAAATACGGTTGCAATCGCCGCTCCGTGGATTCCCAATGCCGGAAATCCGAAATTACCCTGAATCAGCAGATAATTACCAACCATATTCACAATATTGGATGTCACATTGGTCGTCATTGCAATCTTCGTATTTCCTGCGCCCCTCTGCGCCGCATTGATTGCCATGGAAAGAACATTAAAAACCATGCCTCCCATAATAATTCGATAATAAGCTACCGCAAGGTCATGTGTTTCTTCCTGCGAACCGCAGAAACGGATAATCTCATTTGCAAAGCCAACGCACAAGGAAGAAACAACGATAATGGCAAGAATAACAAACATCAGCGCAACGAGTAATATCTGATTTGCCGAATCCTTTCTTTTCTCTCCTCTTCTTCTTGCAACCAAAGCGGAAATGGATACATTAATAGCAATAAACAATGATAAGCCGAAGAATTTCGGCTGTGTTGTCAGACCAACTGCCGCTACTGCCTCTGCTCCAAGTGAGCTTACCATCAGGGAGTCCACCATACCTGCCAATGCCACAAAAAAGGATTCGCACACTGCCGGCCACGCCATGCGGAATGCGTCCTTCGCAATTTCTTTTTTATTTATTTCATACTCCTCGTTCACAATCTGCACCTCTGTTCATTTACATAACTATTCTGAATAGTGACAACTTTTTTTCTTATCATATCACATTTGACGCCGTTTGTGTTATAAGATATCAGCCGGTACGATTTCGGCCATTTTCTGATATGCTTTATCTGAAGGATGCAGATGATCGCCACTGTCAAAACCCTCCGCAAAGGCTGCTGTTTTCAGACTATCGCGGACTGCCAGATCAAAGTCAATCACGCCGTCAATTTCCCCGGTTGTACGCATCCAGTCATTTACCGCATTTCTCAAATCATCACGAAACGGTTCATAGGTACGCCAGCCAAAAATCGGAAGCAGCGTTCCCATATAAACCTTCAGTCCGTATTCCCTTGCCTTTTCGATATACATGCGATACCCTTCAATCATCTCTTCCGCAGTCGGAAAATCACTCCAGGGACGGAACGGATTTACCTCCACACCAACAGGATGGATAATATCGTTAATTCCCTGCTGAATAATAATCGCATCCGCACCGGAAACGTGTGCTTCTCTCGGAAAACGAATCGAACCCTTTAAGCCGTAAGAATCATAGGTAATATTGTCGTACTGTCTGAGAATCCTTGTTCCGCTTGCCGCACGACGCACAATTGCTGTTTTATTATCTGCCTGTTTTTCTGCACGCAGCGTCAGATAATCCGGCCACGCCTGCGAAGTGATAGAATCTCCGTAGCAGATAATCGCGCGGTTTGCTGCATCGGTATATATCTCGATATTGCTCAAAAAATAGAACCAGTTTGTATTTCTGGTATAATCCAAAGGAAGTTCTTCATCTGCGGCATAATTACCAACCGCATAAAAGCCCTTGGATAACGGTCCTGTAATCAATACTGCGGAGCGCATTTCCGTGAAATCGTCAAAATACATACTGACACTCAAGTCTTTTCCCTTAGAAACCACAAATGGAATCTCATCACTGACTACCGCTTCTCCCGACGGAATGGTTACGGAAGTCTTTCCTCCAAAGGTTACTGCCGTTACCGTTTCCTTCTTAATCTCCTTACTACCATTACTTACATTCTGTGCCAGATAAACCTCTGTCACGGTAACGTCCTCTGTACCGCAAAAGTTATCTAACGTAAGCTTTATCCTGTCACCGTCAAACACCGGATGAATCGGATAACGAAGTGTTAAATTCTTTGCGTAGTTTTCAGGTCTTCTATCCGCAATCGAGATAGCATTTCCCCACATAGATACAAATTTTTTCCCGAACATAATACGTTCCTTTCCTCACATAGCCAATCCTATGAATAACACGAGAACAGTATAGCACAAACAATCCAAAAAGGACATCCGTAAAACGGAATGTCCCACCAAAAAACGCTATCCGAGGTTACTCGAATAGCGTCTTCTTTTAGAACTCAAGGGATTTCACCATTTCAATGCAGTTTTCAAGAAACATCTCTGCAACATTTTCCTGTGTATTTACAGAGTAATTATATATCTGAATGAATCCCTGTACCATGATGTCTCCTTTTTGCACACAAAACGTGAAACCATCGCCAAAGTTATCAGCCATCATTCTATATGTGCCATCCTCGCTCGTTTCTTCATAGTATGTCTCACCTGCCGGATTGACACCGTACGGCTGTATATAAGAAAGTATTTGCATATCATATACATTACCTTCCTGCAGGAATAAAGACTCTATATGTCCGCTTCCTCGCACCAGATAGTCCGGGGCAAACTGCAAGGTCACATCCGCATGCATATCATCAAGTACTAAATCCTTTATTTCGGCAGTTGCGAGCTGATTAAAATCATTCAGATTTACCTGCTTTGCCAAGTAAATGCCTTGAATTTCCTGCGTGTCTTTACTACAATAAAGATGCATTCCAATTGTAAAGTCATATGGTGAACCATATTTGTATGTCATACTGCTGTCAATTTGATAGGCTGCTCCTAATTTCTCTTCAATTACCGTATAAGAGTCACCTGCCTTAATTCCCCCCGGGAAATAAATATCAAACATTGCTTTCGCCTGTTCTGACAAATTCGCGTTCATGATGTTAATATCTGTTATAAAAGGATTGATTTCCTCTAACGTATGGAATCCTTCCATATCACTTTGTACGCTGGTACCAAACAGCTTTTCACCTTCTAAATAAAAGTTAACATGATTAGATTCTCCTTCGGCAAATAAATAATCCTTTGACTGTTCAAAGATTTCATAATCAAATCCAAGCGCTACCAATTCATTCAAACGAATTGGCAGTTGTACCATAATATCATTAAACTGAACCATTCCACTATACCACTCAGCATCCAGAATTTCCTGTTTTGGTTCAACCGGCTCTCTCTGAGCTGCAATGGCTTCGGCCTCCAGTGAAGCCTCTACGGCTGCTTCTTCTGCTGCTGCCTGAAGGGAAGCTTCCTCTTTTTCCATCTTTTCAATTGCCGCCTCGAACACTTCCTCCATCTCTTCATCAGAAAGTGTTGCCAAATCTTCTTCTGTGTAAGTTTTTTCTGCATCCTTGCCGCATGCTGTAAGACCTGTTATGAAGCATAAGCCTATCAGCACTGATAATACTAACCTTTTCATTTACTACTCCTTTAAAACCATGTATCTTTCTTACCTTAAAAATCGAGGTAACTATGCAGAGTCAATCTCGAGAATAATTAAAGCAAAAACAGTATATATATATATAGCAAATGTCAATACAGAATTTCCTTATATTTCCATACTTTGGCTCAATTTTATGTAAATTCAACAAAAAATGCTACCGTACTTATGGCATAACCACTTGTACGATAGCATTTATTCCAACTATTTAATTTCCTTTATTTCAGAAATTCCTTAACCTGCTCATATACACCCTGAGCATCTAACTTATACTTCTTGATTAAGTCAGCTGCGGAACCGGATTCACCGAAGATGTCCTGCATACCAATCTTATATACAGGTGTTGGGCAAGACTTGCTAAGTGCATCACATACAGCACTTCCAAGACCACCGATTACAGAATGCTCTTCTGCAGTAACAACCTTACCTGTCTTCTTTGCACTCTTGATGATGATTTCTTCATCTAAAGGCTTGATGGTACAGATGTTGATTACTTCTGCGCTGATTCCTTCTTCCTCTAACTTAGCAGCTGCGCCAAGTGCAGAGTCTACACAGATACCAGTTGCAACGATTGTTACATCAGTACCTTCCTTAACAACAGTACCCTTACCAATTTCAAACTTATAATCTGGCTTGTCATTGATTACTGGAACTGCTGCACGACCAAAACGGATATATACTGGTCCTTCATATTCAACAGCTGCACGAACAGCAGCTCTTGCTTCTACATCATCAGCCGGGCACATTACAACCATACCTGGAATGGTTCTCATAAGAGCGATGTCTTCGTTACACTGATGAGAAGCACCGTCTTCACCTACTGTGATACCTGCATGTGTTGCACCAATCTTAACGTTAAGATGTGGATATCCGATAGAGTTACGAACCTGCTCAAAAGCACGTCCTGCTACGAACATAGCAAAAGAACTGACAAATGGAATCTTACCTGTTAAGGAAAGTCCTGCTGCCACACCTACCATGTTAGACTCAGCAATACCACAATCAAAAAATCTATCTGGGAATGCTTTCTTAAACATACCTGTCTTTGTTGCTTCTGCAAGGTCAGCATCTAAGACAACTAAATTAGGATTCTCTTTACCGATTTCAACGAGAGCGTTACCGTAGCCCTCTCTGGTAGCTATCTTTTTTACTTCTGACATAACGCTTCACCTACCTTCTCTAAATCTGCCATTGCAATGGCGAACTCTTCATCATTCGGAGCCTTACCATGCCATCCGGCAACATTTTCCATAAAGGAAACGCCCTTACCCTTAATAGAATGTGCAATAATTGCGGTAGGCTGTCCCTTTGTTTCTCGTGCTTCCTTAAATGCCGCACGAATCGCATCAAAGTCATGAGCATCAATATTAATTACATGGAAATTGAATGCTTCAAATTTCTTATCAATAGGATATGGAGAACAAACATCTTTGATATCACCATCAATCTGTAATCCGTTGTTATCAACGATTACACAAAGATTGTCAAGCTTTCTGTGTCCGGCAAACATCGCTGCTTCCCAAACCTGTCCTTCCTGAATCTCTCCATCTCCAAGAAGTGTATATACACGGAAAGAATCTCCACTCATCTTCGCACCAAGAGCCATACCACATGCTACGGAGATACCCTGTCCTAAAGAACCGGAAGACATATCCACGCCCGGAATATGCTGCATACAAGGATGTCCCTGTAAGTATGAACCGAGCTTTCTCAAGGTTACGAGGTCCTCAACCGGGAAAAATCCGCGATGAGCAAGCGCCGCGTAAAGACCGGGAGCTGTATGTCCCTTAGATAATACGAAACGGTCTCTGTCCGCCTTCTTTGGATTCTTTGGGTCAATGTTCATCTCTTCGAAGTAAAGGTAGGTAAAGATATCTGCTGCGGATAAAGAGCCACCCGGATGACCGGCCTTTGCCGCATGTACGCCCTTAATGATACCTTTACGAACTTCATTAGCTATCTTTTGAAGTTCTAAGTTTGTCATGTTCTTTCCTCCATTATTTGTAACAATCAGGAACAGCTGACAGCCCAACGAGTTCGAACCGGTTCCGAATCATTACTACATACTTTTAGTTATATTGTTACTATATCAGAATATTCTCATATTAATCCTATTCTGACAATACCTTAATTAATGTATCATATAATTGCATAGTCGTAAATGTAGAAAATTCCACAAGGATTTGTAAATATTATCGTTTTTAAGGGTAAATTGTCCATGACTTTCTGCTTTATGTAAAGCACTGTATATCTTTTGTATACTCTTCTTGTTATTCATCTATATACTTTATTTCTCTTTTTCTACAGATTTATCACCGTCTATTTCTCCATTATTGCAATTGATACTCTTTGCCTTTGCCTGTATCATAAAGTCATAAAGTTCGGCAAATTTAACAGATAACATTATTTTATAGACATAAATTGTAAAAAAAGTTATAATTAGAGTTGAACTTTATGGGCAATATAATATGTTTCATATTTAAGGAGGATACAACAATGGGAATTATGGACAGATTTAAAGACATTATGGCGGCAAACATTAACGCATTATTAGATAAGGCAGAAGATCCTGAAAAAATGATCGACCAGTACTTAAGAAATCTGGAAAGTGATTTAGGAAAGGTTAAGGCGGAAACAGCTTCCGTTATCGCAGAAGAAAGCAGAGCAAAGCGCGCACTTGATGAATGCAATGCAAATATTACAAAGATGCAGACCTATGCAGAAAAGGCTGTAACTGCAGGCAATGATAACGATGCAAGACAGTTTCTTGCACAGAAAAAGGTATACAGCGACCAGCTTGCTTCTTTACAGAGCTCCTATCAGGTTGCTGCCGATAATGCAGCAAAAATGCGTACCATGCATGATAAGTTAGTAAACGATATCAATGAGCTGAATGCGAAAAAGGATTCCATTAAGGCGAAGATGGCAGCAGCAAAGACTCAGCAGCGTATCAACCAGATTGGTTCCTCCGCTCTTGGTGTTTCAAACGATATGTCAGCCTTTGAAAGAATGGAAGAAAAGGCAAATAAATTGTTAGATGAAGTAAATGCCATGTCTGAGTTAAATAAGACAGCAAGCGAGGCTTCTATCGACGATCTCACAAGTAAATATGATACCCCTCAGACAGACAGCTCCGTTGATGACGAATTAGCAGCATTAAAGGCACAGATGGGTAAATAAATTAATTACAAAGTGGGAATCTTGTCGGATTCCCACTTTACATATACCGCAAAAAATAAGGTAACGATTTGAAGAAATTGTTAGAAAGAGGTTATGCATGGCAGAAGAAATCTATCTCTGTGAATCCTGTAACGGTTTAATGGAATATGATATTAACAGCAAACAAATGAAATGTCCTAATTGTGGCAACACTGTCCCTATCATTAATGAGGAGGAAACGATTGTTGAGCACAGACTGACTATGGATGCAAAGCGAACCATTAAACCGTCCGAAAAAACATCCAGCACCATGGAGTGTAGCGGATGTGGTGCAACCATCGAAATCGGTAAAGACGATACCACCTCAGAATGTCCATACTGCGGTTCTGCTTATGTGTTAGCACAAAAGCAGTTAGACGCTATTGTTCCGGATGGTATTTTACCTTTCAGCATTGATAAGCCTCGTGCAAGGGAAATCTTTCATACCTGGGTAAAGAAGCGCTGGCTTGCACCGGGAAAGTTAAAAACATTATATCAGGAGGCTAAAATACAGGGATTGTATCTTCCGTATTGGACCTTTGATGCCAACGCCGATGCCGACTATACTGCTATGGGCGGAAAACACAGAACGGAACGTTATAAGGACAGTGATGGAAAGACCCACACCAAAACAGTAACCGACTGGTACCATACACGCGGTCATGTTGATTATTATTTTGATGATTTACTGGTGAAGGCTGTACAGAATGAAAATACGGCTTTTCTTGAAAAAATCGAACCATATGATACAAAACAGCTGGTATCCTATTCTCCGCAGTATCTGTCCGGTTATCTGTCACAGTGCTTTAACATTGATTTGGAGTCTGCTCACGGCACTGCCAGACAGGATATGGCCAATCAGTTAAGAGACTGCGCAAGACAACAGGTTCTCCGCAGATATGATACCGTAAAAAATATTCATATCAGACCGGAATACAGAAACGAATCCTATAAACACATTATCGTTCCCGTATATTCTGCCTCCTACCATTACGAAGGAAAGCATTATCAGGTAGCCCTTAACGGCCAGACCGGGGAAATACACGGCGCTTATCCGAAGAGTCCGTTTAAAATCGCACTTTTGGTTCTTGCCGCTCTTGCAATTATAGGTGCTATCCTTTATGGTTATTATATTGGTAACAATGATTACTACGGAAATGCCAAGGATTCTTCCGGCTATGAATACTGTTATTCAGAGTCAGATGCTTATGACTACTATTGGGCAAAAGAATATCCTGCGCCACAGGATAATGAAATATAAGATATCGCGCCATGCGCAGAAATGAGGTTAATATGGGTTTTTTCAGTGATCAGTTTGCAAACGTTGTTGAGTGGAAAGAGTACAGAGATGATGTTATCTTCTGGAAATGGTCAAACGATGAAATCAAAAAAGACAGCCGTCTTGTTATCAGACAGGGGCAGGATGCCATCTTTATGTATAACGGTAAAATCGAAGGTATCTTTAAGGATGAGGGAAGCTTTGAAATTTCTTCCGACATTATTCCCTTCCTTTCTACCTTAAAGGGCTTCAAATTCGGCTTTAACAGCGGACTTCGTGCCGAAGTATTGTTTGTAAACACCAAGATTTTCAATATCAAGTGGGGAACTAAAAACGTAATCAGCTTACCTGCTCCGGGACTTCCGGGCGGCATGCCGATTCGTGCATACGGAACCTTTGATGTTAAGGTAAATGATTATTTACAGCTTATCGACTCCCTGGCAGGCGTAAAGCAGATGTATACCGTAAATGATATCAGGGATTATGTAATCGGCTTACTTGACCCGTTATTGATGAAGTGGATTACAAGAGAAGGCAAGGATATGTTTAACTTACAGGCCAACTCCCATGAAATCAGCAATGGTATTAAGACGGACCTTGACATGGAGCTGTTAAAAATCGGTCTTACCGTAACAGGCTTTAACTGCTCTAACTTCTCCTATCCGCAGGAAATCCAGGCAATGCAGACAAAGGTTGCTTCGCAGGCTATGGTAGGTGATATGAACCGCTATCAGCAGATGGCTATGGTGGATAACCTTTCCAAGGGCAACGGTCGTGGCGGTAATGTAGCCATGGATATGGCAAGTATGCAGATGGGTATGATGATGGGACAGCAAATGATGAATACCATGTCCAATAACATGATGCAACCACAGGCTCCCGCACAGCAGCCGGTTTCATCTGCAGGTACTGCTCCCAAGTTCTGCCCGAACTGCGGTACACCAACCAACGGCGCCAAGTTCTGTTCCGAATGTGGCCAGAAATTAGTATAAATCAATGAGGTACAAACGATGAAAAATGAAAAAAATGAATTATTGGAGTTTCTTGGTGGCGTTGCCATGCTCGCTGTCGGATTATATTGGTTCTCGACAAATGTCACAGTAACGAATACCTTCTTTTCTTCCGGACTGCGTATCGGTTCTGCAAACCTCCACTCCGGAGTGGTGATTGTGCCGTTTATCATTGCCATCATTCTGATATTTATGAAGCCGGAATCCTTTGGCAGAAAGCTGTTTCTTGGCATAAGCATATTACTTATCATTGCCTCTGTCATTATGTCAACCAGCTTCCGCCTCGCCCGTATGACCTTGTTCGAGTGGGCAGGCACACTGGTTTTGATCTTCGGCGGTCTGGCACTTGTGTGCAAGATATTGTTTAAGCCCGTCCCGAAGAAGAAGGATAAGGACGAGGAGTAACCTTAACATGAAATAATCAAAAGCATTATAATAATTACTATTAAGAGAAAGGATTCTCTATTGAGAGAGTATAAATAAAAATCGAACTGAATGAAAATATGACTTTTTACGGAAATAATGAAACAAATGGAAATATGGAAACGAATGTGAAGAGATATGAAAACGCAGGCGCAGGTCTGCAGAAAATGTATATACAGATAATTGGTGCTATGGTTTGTGGCGTGCTTTTAGTTATTCCGATTATTCAAATAATAGGAGTAATCGGAGCATTCGTTTTATCTATCATTGGTATTGTTGGTCTATATCAGCTTGCTAAGGATATTTCAGGATGTATGGCAGCATTTGTTTTAGAAATTATCTCGATTATACTTGGGTTTTTTGATATCCCTTTTATTTCGGATATACTCGCAATCGCCATTTTCTGTATCATTGTTACCTCTGTTACCAAAGAGCTTCACGCTAATGGTGTAGAAGGCGTAAAAGAGCAGGGAACCCGCACTGTCTGTATCTATGTAGTTTTACATATTTTATCGGCTGTTATCAGTACTTCCGGAGCAATTTCAGCTATATTGAGTGATGGAATAGGTACACTTCTTTTATCCGTTATTATTTCCTTAGTGTTATCCATTTCTTCACTTGTTGTCGAATTAAAGTTTTATCGAAGTATTTCAGAACACTTCGGCGTATATTTAAAGTTATATTAAATCGAAAAGAGTGGCGTTTTGCTACTCTTTTTTTACCTATATTCATCATGTGTTCCCATTTTCCCGTGGCATAGCGGTGCATACTGACAAGAGCGGTTTTATACATTACACATACACATCAACATCCACAGACAGCTTACCCTTCTTCGTTTCGTAGGCTGTCCCCTGATAGATAAACTTACCGTATCCTCTGACCGATACTCTGTCACCCTGCTTTAATGTCCCACTGTTATTCTCATTCAGTCTGCCGTTAATAAAGACCTTCTTGGCACGAAAGAGCTCCACGCCCTGACTGCGCGACATATTATAAAGCTTCGCAATGACACTGTCAGCTCTCGCAGAACTAACCAGACAACTCTTGCGCTCCAGCTTTGTAATCGTACTCTCCGGAACATGCTCTGCAAGCTTACACCTGACATGCGTGTGCCTTACCTGATCGAGATTATCCAAAATATACTGCGCCATCTTCACTGTGCAAAACAGATACGCCGTCTTTTCTATAATAATGATATCTCCGAGCGTACTTCTCTCAATTCCCAGATTCATCAGCGCACCTAAATAATCCCTGTGCGACAAGACCTCTCCGAACTTCTCAACCAAAGGCGCTATCTCGATACAGCTAATCGGAAACGGTTCTTCATAGCCACAAAGCTCCTCGCTTCCAAACCGTATCATCACACGCTCGCAATCCTGCGTACCGCCAAATAACGTTGCAGGTACATAGGAAATCTCACGCTCTATCTGATAATAGATGTCAAGCTCTGACATCGAAAGAAATGTCGTAAACAAATATTGACTGTTCGTATATGCCTTATTGGCAAGCTCTGTTAATCTCTTTTTAAAAAGTGTTTCTTCTGCATTCATGAATTCTTATGCTTCCTCCATCATACTCTCCAGATAGCCCCTGTCCCAGAGAAGAATCTTGAGCTTCCTTGCAGCCTCCACTGCCGGTTGTGTAAAGTACTGGTTTGTCAGCACACACCCAACCATTCTGTCATAGTAATCACGCCCTGCATATGCCTCCTGTATTGCCTTGACACCGACCGGTGCCTGATACCGCTTGCACTGGATAGCATAGGTTACGCCATCCTTCTCTGCCAGAATATCAATGCCGTAATCTCCGCTTCCTCTTGTCACCTCTACCTCAACAAATCCGTGACACCGCAAAAGCTCTGCACAGTAATACTCAAAATCCAGTCCTTCCATCTCATCAAGCTGTCTGCCCGCATAACGTCTGCGAAAGCCCTTGCATATGACAACCCCTGCCGCAACCAGCAGACATATCCCTGCGATAATACCAATTAACCACTCTATTTGTTGTATGTTCATACTGTTCTACTCCCAAACCGCTGTGACAGTGTATTGATTCTCTCTACTGTCACCTATCTATAGGATATAGTATATCAGTAGAACGTGTGTTTGTAAACCTTTTTCTAATTTCTACTTTACAAGTAAGAAATCATCTAGTATACTTTGCTCTTGTAAAGCATACCTTCCGAACAGCTTTACAAACGTAACTAATTTATGTAGCTGTTTCTGCGCCTGTCTGTCCGGCTATGAACAGTTACCGTATTTGCAGAGTAGAACGTTATGCGTTAAGTGCCGTATGAACAGGGAGTTGTCATATGGACGAAAAGTCACTTGTGAGAAAGACTTGCGGTATAAGGTTCGCATCCCACTGCTACATATTTGTTGAGTAGGATTATTTTGATATTCTTTGTCTCCATTATGTAGTTACAGGAAACTGCATAAAGGAGGCTTTTTTTATGCAAAAGATTAAAAAACTTTATGTGGATTCCATTCAGGAATTCAAAATCACACGTAACATGGTACTTTGTGGCTTCATGGCAGCCCTTGCCATTGTTCTGGGCTATGTTGCCACAATTGAAATCGGACCTTACATCCGTATCGGTTTTTCCGGTATTCCAAACCGTATCATCGAATTTCTCTTCGGACCGGTTATCGGCTGTATCTTTGGCGGCACACTGGACGTCCTGAAGTTCCTTGCCAAGCCGACAGGCCCATTTTTCTTCGGTTTTACCTTTGATGCCATGCTGGCGGGAGTAATCTATGGCTCTATCCTCTATAAAAAACCGGTAAAGCTCTCCCGTATTATTATTGCAGAGCTTTTGGCAAAGGTCATTGTAAACTGCTTTTTTAATACCCTGTGGATTTCCATGCTGTACGGAAAGGGATTTTTTGTGCTGCTACCGGCAAGAATCATTAAAAATGCAGTTATGCTTCCGATAGACAGCGTAATTCTCTATTTCTCCTGTACGTTCATGCATAAATTTTATAGATATTTTCGTTAATAGTTTTTTATTTGGGCTTTTCTATTGTATATTCAGTATGTTATAATTGTTGTGTATAATTTATTAAAAACTCGCGAGGGTGAATAACTATGGGAATTTCAGATAAAAGCTCAGGAAGCATTGGTACTTATGTAAGAAAGGGAACAACATTACTTAATACGGCTTTTCTTATTATGCATATATGCTTTTCCTTTTTCTTTAACCGATATGATATTGACATTATGACTTATTTCAATAACGGCAGTATTGCTCTATATATCATCTGCTATTATTTACTATATAAAGGCTGGGATAGCTTCTATATTGTTTTTGCCAATTTGGAAGTATATCTCTTTATGATTTTAGCAATAATATGCCTTGGCTGGAATTACGGTTTTCAGCAGTACTGTTTTGTGTTTGTTGCTTCCTTGCTCTTTACGGATTATTATTCCAACAACAAACACAAATTAAGCAAGATAACTGCAGCACTCATTTTCGTGGTTGTGTTTACCTTTGTTGCTTTAAGAATCGCGACCTATTATCATGACCACATTTATGTAGTTCCTGTTGTCTTGTCAGAGCGTGCTTTCTATACCGTCAACTGTATGATTGCCTTTATCTTTTTGATTGTTTACTTCTATTTTTACAGTCAGACCGTTATGCGTCTGGAAAAGCAGCTGATAGACGTAGCACAAAAGGATGCCTTAACCGGACTTTGCAATCGAAGAAGAATGCAGGAAATCTTTGAAAACGTATTGGAACACCATTCTGAAGCAAATGACCATATCTGTATCGGAATGATTGATATTGATAGCTTTAAGAATATTAACGATACCTACGGTCATGATGCAGGTGATGAAGTAATCCGGACACTTGCCCGTGCACTTCTTGACAAGCATTCGGAGAATAAAAACTTCCAGCCGTGTCGCTGGGGTGGTGAAGAATTTCTTATCCTGTATCAGAGGTATGACCTGACAAAAGAGGAAGTTATCCGCGAATTTGACGCACTCCGTCAGAAGATTGCTGACACCGCCGTTATGCACAATGGTACGGAGATTCACTTTACCATTACCTTAGGTTTATCCTTCTACAACAACCATGCCTCTATTTCCGAGATGATTAAGCATGCAGATACGAATCTGTATCACGGAAAGGCAAATGGTAAGAATGTAGTAATCTATCATCCAAAGATTTTTACTGAAAAATAAGAAGAACACACTTTTAGACTTTTCCAGCCCCTACTATCTATGGTAAAATATATACAGACTCGATTAATCGTCACCAGATTCTGACAGGAGTCCGGTGATTTTTGAAGGAAACTAATCGATTCGGTTTGGGGAGTATCACGAAGGAGACAGTTCTATCTACCGGAGGGATACTATGGATTATAATTTCAATCGAATTCTTTCAGAAAACAGGCAAATGACAAATAAGTCCGCATTACTGTGGATGGATATTATGGCAGGTGTGACAGGACTTATCTGGTTGCTTGGTTTATTTCACATTTTTTCTGCGGTAACGTGGGTGTTTTACTATGTAACACCCGTTGCTGTATTTTTTCTCTTGTTACCAACAATCATGAACATCATAGGTAAGCTGTCTGCCTCCACGGACGATAGCAAGGTCAGGTTACTCACAGGCAGTATTATCAGTTGTATGCTGATTTCCGTCTTTTTGCTGTCGGTTTCCCTGTCACAGTATGCTGCCATCGCATGGCTGTTTCCGATGATGATTGCATGTCAGTATTACAGTAAAAAGATAACGAACTATACCTTTATTGCAGGCTTATCGGGAATGATAATCTCCTACTTTCTTTCCCTATATGTCGGCGTATGGGATTATAATATGATGGGTGCGCCCGCCTTGCAGGGTGTTCGCAACATCACGCTTCCGATTGCAGGCTACGCTATCCTTTATCTGCTTCCGAGAGTGTTACTATACTGTGTATCGTTTCCGCTCTTCCTTGCCATCACCAGGCGCACCTGCCTGCTACTGAAAAAGCAGAAGCTTGCCCTTATGGCATATCAGGCAAAGCAGACCTTTGATGAAATGCAGGAATTTCCTGATACCTTCTTAACCGATTGTAAGATTAAGATGCGTTATCTTGCCAAAAACGGTGTTGATGTCGATACCGCCCTGAAAAATATGAACGGAAACGTAGATAAATATAATGAATTTATGCTTACCTTTGTCGGGGAAAGTAATCGAAAAGAGGATGAGCTGTATAATCTTATGGAAGAAGACACGCTGCTTCAGTACGGCGCAAAGGCACACGCCCTGCGAGTAAAGGCAAATGCCTTAGGGCTTAGGAATCTTACCGACACTGCCTTTTTCCATGAAATGGAGGCCTATGCAGGTAATCTCGAGGTTGTACAGGCAAACTGGAAAAAGCTTTCCTTTGAATTGGATGAGGCATGTGACATTTTCACGGATTACATTCAGTCACTTGGACTGAAAAACCATGCCACGGCTCCAAACGGTAACCAGATTACCTTTCAAAAATGGGGAGAACAGCTCCGGGAAGCCTTTCAGGCACTGGAGGCTTACGATGCTGTAAGAGCCAGAAATATCTTAAATGAACTGCTTCAATATCAGATTGACTCGGATATTACAAAAAATCTTCGTACCATCGTTGCCAATATTGATGAAATATTAAAAGCATAAAGAAATCCCGCACTGTAACAGTCTTAACAGTGCGGGATTTCTCATTTTATATCAATCCGTTTAATCGCAGTACAAACAGCCATAAGGTAATAAATACCGAGCTTAAAAAGGTCGTGGAAACCACACAACTTGATGACAGGATACCCTCATGTCCCATATTTTTCGACATGATATAACAGCTTACCGTTGTCGGTGCTCCAAGCATAATCAGTATTGCCACCATTTTTTCATCACGAAAGCCAAGCGCTGCCGCGATTGGCAGAAAAACTGCCGGCATCACAAAGAGCTTACACAGGGAACTGACCAGCGTCGGTTTCATCTTGGCAAGTGCTTTCTTTCCTTCAAATCCGGCGCCCAGTCCAATCAGCGCAAGCGGTGTTGCCAGAGCGGAAAAATGATGTAAGGTCTTGCCTACAATAACCGGAAGCTCAATTCTAGCCACAGAAATAATCATTCCGATAAAAATACCAAGAATAATCGGATTGGTAACTATTCCCTTTAGGGACTTTTTCAGATTCTCTTTATCAAAGCCTGTACTTCCCGGTGCCGTAAAGGATAAAATCATGACTGCTGCCACATTATAGAGCGGAACCGTCGCCAGTATCATCAATGGTGCAATGGCGCTTGAACCGTAAATATTCTGTATAAAAGCAACGCCCAGAACTGCTGCACTTCCGCGATAGGATGCCTGAATAAACTCTCCGAGAACAGACTTATCCTTTAACAATATTCCCGCAAAAAAGGAAATAACGAGAATACAAAGCAAAGTCACGCCAAAGCAAAAAACAACAAACTTTGTATCCCATACTGCGTAAAAATCTGCCTCTGCAATGTCTGTCACCAGAAGAACAGGGAGCGTAACCTTATAATTAAAGGAATTCAACGTCTTAACAAACCCGTCGTCTACCAGATTGATTCTTCGAAAAATATATCCTGCAACCATAACCAAAAAGATTGGAATCGTTGCATTCAGAGAAAATATCAGATTATCCATAACTTAATCCTGCCTTTCCTGCTTTACGCAAACTCACAGCTTCTACGATACTCCTTTTTGATTTCATATGCAAGATACATTACTGATATGCCATAACTTCGGTATGACTTTACTTCTTTATTCCAACGCCAGCTTCTTTACTCTTGCCATGGCATTCTTTACCGGCGGAAGAAGCAGAATAATCACAGTTACTGCAGCCTCTGCAAAAATATAAATTGCATTATATACCAGGGAATAAGCAAGCGGATTCCAGCCCTCCCATGCATACTCACCAAAGAAAATCCAGCCTGAAATCGTTGCAAATACAAATCTGCCAATTACTGCTGCCACATAACCCTTAACAAGACCTGCCTTCGCATTTGTAAAGAGTCCTGAAAGACCAAAGGCACCAAAGGCAAGAATATAATCTACGATAAGCTGCAAGGGAAATAATACATACGGGTCGATTATCAGCTGCAAGACACCATATGCCACACCTGTTCTTAAGCCTGCACCAAGTCCGAACCAATAGCCCGGCAGACAGATTACCAGCATGGACAGTAAGGTAACAGAACCTCCTGTCGGAAAATGAAACAGCTTAATATTTGACAATACTGTTCCCAATGCAATGGCTGCTGCACAAAACACCAGCTGTTTTACAGTTACTTTTTTTGACATTAAAAATCCTCCTTCGTATTCGCGAGGAGGGACAACATCGTACGCATAAAAGGCAAGTCTTCCTTCTATGGTTCTTCTGCTTCCTTCCGCCGGTATTACCCGGTTCAAGTAGTGAGGGTCAGGATAGCCTGAAGCTACCCAATCTCAGCGATGTGCACCCCTAGCGTTCTATATAAAAATGTATGTAATTGTTCAGAGCCCATCTCTTCTTGGCTCTGAACAATTACATAATATATAGTATTTCATTGGAAAAGTCAATTCTATTGCAGGATAAATCTCTGTACGGAGTTCTTTAATACCTGTACACATTCATGGCATTCCGTTACCTGACTATGCGTTGAGCCTGTGGTATATGCCATTTCACTTGTCTTACCGGCAATGTCGCTGACACCTGCTGCTGACTCGGATACGGTCTGATTAATACCGTCCATTGCGTCTGCAATTGCATCAATCGAATTCTTAAGGTCTTCCATGGAGCTGCTGACGTTCTCCATGCTTATCTTAAAGGCATCTGCATCTTCCTGATACTGCTCACTTACCTCTTCGAACTCCTTGTATTCCTTAACAACTGTATTCTCAAGGAAATCTGTTGTTTCCTCAAGACATCCTGCCATATTTCCTACCGCTTCATTTACTGACTTAACGATATCGCTGATATCGCCAATTGCCTTTTTCGTCTGTTCTGCCAGACTGGCAATCTCTGTTGCAACAACAGCAAAGCCTCTGCCTGCTTCTCCCGCACGGGCAGCCTCAATAGAAGCATTTAAGGCAAGAAGACTTGTCTGTGAGGAAATAGACATAATCGTTCCTGTCAGTTCATTAATCTGTTCTACCGCCTTAGAGCCTTCCATTGCAGACTCTGCCTTTGTCTTCACATTGTTATACATATCCATGGTCTTTGCACTTGCAGTCATCGTCTTATTTCTAAGATTCTCTGCACGTTCCATAACCTCATTGGACATCTTAGCTCCCTCTTCCGTCATATTACTGATGGACTCTGCTCCTGTGCGGATAACACCGATATTTTCATTCACCGTAACTGTAGTAGCTGCGGTTTCTTGCATAGCGGCTGCCAGCTGCTGGCTGGTTGCTGAGTTGTCTGTACACATGGTATTTACTGTTGTTGTAACCTCTTCGAGCTTATCCACGTTTTCTGAAATATGGTCACTGGAGCGGTTAATTTCCTGCATCATTTCACGCAGATTTCTTCGCATGATACGAACCATTCTTGCAACTTCACCCGTTTCGTCCTTTCTCTTACAGAGAATTTCATTTAACGGATTCTTTCTGAAGTCGAATTCTGAAGTACTACTGATAACAATAATAAGCTGGTCAAGCGGCTTACATATAAACCGGCTCTCAACATAACCGATGATAATACAGATAACAAGACTCACACAGGCTGTCATTCCCATTGTAGCCATCATTGCATTAACAGGCTCTGTAACCTCTGCCTGGTCTGCCGTAACTACTACAATCTCATTTTTATTCGTAATTGCATACGCTGCATACTTCCATGCACCGTTAAATTCATATAAAACCACTTCATCCTTAGGCACTTTTCCTGCCTTTAACTGCTCTACCACACCTAAGATAACAGAGTTTTCTACCAGTGCTCCAATCTTGTCCGCAGTCGGGTGATACAGCATCGTTCCGTCCGGTGCTACTAAGTATGCATAGGAAGAAGTGATTCCCGTCATGTTAATATCTGCCAGATGTACCGCATAGTCCTGCCCTGTCGCTTCTGTTGTCTCAACCAGCTCTGCTGCCGCCTCTGCCATACTTAGGATGTAATTTTCATTCACCTCTTCTACTGCCTTTCTGGCTTCTGAGCTTCCTGTCAGCAGACTGACAACAACGGAAAGCACTACGACACCGATTACCATTACGGTTACTTTCCATGAAATTGAACTTAAAAAAGGTACTTTATTTTTCTTCTCCATTTTATTTGTCATCTCCTTCTATTTTTTTACCATTCCGGCTAATATATCAACACAACTGTCTATTCCCAGACTGCCGCTGTCTAGACAGATGTCGAACTTTCCCATGTCTCTCCATTTACAGCCTGTATGTACGTTATAAAAACCGCTTCGCCTTTTATCTGACTTACGGATAAGCTTTTCTGCCTCCTTCTTGGAAAGCTTCTCTGTCTCCATGGCACGCTGTAAACGATATTCCTTATCAGCGTGTACAAATACCTTTAAACAGTCTCTCTGACAGGGGCAGACTCTGGTTATACTTATCATTTCCGCCAATCGCTGTCTGGGAAAGATTAAAGATAATACTTCCGGGCGCGGTTTCCTCCAATGACTCTATGTACATCGCAGGGATATTTAGTCTCTTTGCTGTCTCTACCAGAATATTTCTGTCGTACAGCGTAATTCCAAGCTTTTTAGCCAGTCTTCTTCCTATCTCATTACCACCACTTGCAAACTCTCTTTCCATTGTAATAATCTTATACATATCTTCATCTCCTTTCCCATTTCCCGAAACAATCGTAGCAATTTTTGCTGTATATTTTCTTATAATTCACATCATTATCTATAATTTTATCACATTTTCCATGTTAGTACTATTTTATTTTGAAAATAATTGCATTTTTTCACCAAAAAAATGCTGTTACATCAACGGTTTTCCCGTTCATGCAACAGCACTCTTATAAAAGAGAAGAAATTATTATTTGAGAAACTCCATAATCGGAGTTCCGTCTGTATCAGGTAACTCTACTCCTAATACCTTAGCATAGGTTGGCGCCTCATCAATGAGTCTGCCGTTTTCAAGCACGACATTTTCTGCAAAGTCAGGTCCCTTTGCCATAAAGATTGGCTGTGGTCCCTTATCCGGTGTATAGCCGTGAGATGCCCTTCCGTAACGATAATCTGTATCATCAAAAGACTGTACCAGCGAACCTGCTACACCCTCGCCAAAGGAGGTATAATCATCTCCTTCGATGACGAAGGAAAAGTCTCCGTTCAAATGGTATTTCTCATCTGCCTCTTCGGCTGTGTATACTTCACCAATTCCATAAACGCCTTCATTTCTCATCCAACGAAGTAACCGGAATAATCTCTGCTTTGTATTTTCATCCTCAGGATTCTTCAGATAAACGACTGCTGATAAACCGTTGGACAGGCAGAATGCTCTCCAATCCGTTACCTTACCCTCTGTGTCCACATCTAAAAATCCATAATCTGCAAGAATAACATTCGGATTAATAATTCTCTGAATATCCATCTGACCATGATCACTTGTTACGACAAGATTGGTTTGTTCTGCCAGACCCAGCTCTTCCTGAACTCCCATAAGCATCTGTACAAACCTGTCTGTATCAACAACCGACTGATTTACCTTCTCATTGAAGATACCGTTCGCATGTCTTGCTCCGTCAATATTTGCCGGGTGAATCAGTAGCACATCCGGCTGCTTTTCTCTCAAAACATCACATGCACACTGAATGATAAATTCATCAATATACGGATGCTTGTATTCCTTCAAAATACCGCTGTTTTTCTTCATAATGGCAATCATGTCATCATCGCAGTCTACTCTTCTGAAGGCTTCCTCGATGGTGTCATTATCCTGCGGGACGTACTCCGGAATTTTGTAATCGATGTCCTTATGACATCCTGTTACAGGCCAGAATACGGTTGCTGTTGAGAGTCCCTTTTCCTTACAGGCAGTAAAAATATCCTTTGACTTGATTACATCTGCAAACCAGTTCCATGGAGTTGGCTTTTGATTCAGAATCAGCTTAAAATTACTGGTAACACCATGTCTGTTTGGATAATTTCCTGTCATCATGGTTGTATGACATGGGTAGGTTACGGTTGGGTAAATGGACTCTACCTTACGAATCATACAGCCATTCTCTAAATATTTTTGATATCCCGGCAATGTGGTAAATAAGTCTAAGTCCTCGGTTACCATTGCATCTGCGGAAAGAACGATTAATTTCTTATTCATGTCTAAACCTCTTTTTACGAATAAACTTACTGATTTAATATTTTATTTGCCTTTGCCTCAAGGTCTGCCAGCGTAGAATCAATATCTGCACCATTGATGTAAATTGCATCCAGTGCTTCTACGATTTCCTGCGCTGCCTCTGTATAGTTTGGATTAGAGTATGCTGCGCGGGCAGGTACATAGTCAAGCTGATCGAGAGCCACCTTTGCCAAAGGATTCTCTTTAAAATATGCCTGCATTTCCTCTGTCTCGCCACCGCTCTTTCTTGATACAAGGTAGCCTGTCTTGATAGAAGACTGAACAGCCTGCTCTGTTTCTGTCATGAACTTCATGAACTCCCATGTAGCAGCTTCTTCTTCTGGTGTCTGACCTTCCATCATAACGACGCAGCATCCGCCGGTTGGTGTTCCGTAGTTTGTTTCCATAGGAATAAATGCCGTAGCTAATTCAAAGCCTAATTCATCAGCCATTGCCTGATAATTGGTTAATCCGCCTGTGGAACTGAACCAGATAGCTGCATCCTGATTCTGTACATCAGTATCCACCTTTGCATTTTCTGTATTATTATGTGCATGTACAACACCCTGGTCAATTAAATCCTTAAAGAAGCCAACAACTTCCTTACCTTCCGGTGTGTTCATCTGAACGGCTGTCTCATCCTCATTTAAAATGGCACTGCCATGCTCAATCATAAATGCATCAAGTGTCCAGATGTAGCTATATTGGGTAATACCATACTTGCCTGTCTTGTCATGAACAGCCACTGCGGCTTCTCTTAAATCATCCCATGTCTTAATCTTGGAAGCTTCCCAGCCTGCTTCCTTTAACAAAGTGTTGTTACAATACATAATCGGGGTACTTCTTAAATAAGGTAATCCGTAGCAAACCTCATTTACATAGCAGTTTGGTACAAGTGCATCATAGAAATCGCTCATATCTACACCGGACTCTGCCACATAGGAATCAATTGGTGCCAGCACTCCGTTCTCTGCAAATCTGCGGATGGTACTAATCTCCATAACACTGATATTCGGAGCTTCACCGGCCACATAGGCTGCCTGAAGCTTCTGATGACACTCATCATAGGTTCCCTGGTACTCTGCTGTTACATGAATACCCTTTTCTTTACCAATGGTCTCATTAAATTTCTCTGCTAACTCAATGTTGTTCTCCTGTATTTTATCTGTGTAGCAATACCAATAAGTAATTTCTGTCACGTCTCCGGAAGCAGCATCTGCACTATCTGCTGTTGCCGTCTTGTCATCTGCTACTACTACTACTGCTTCTTCATTCTTTGCAGTAGTGCTTGTTGTGTCTGCTGAGCTGCCACAGCCTGTTAAAGCACCTGCAACCATGCATGTTGTCATTAATGCACTCAGTAATTTTGTTCTTTTTTTCATGTTCTCCTCATTTCTGCATCGACGCTTTTCCTCCCGTTTGTGATTACGATGCCTACACAAATCATTTCTACTCTTATTCAATTGTATATAGTAAACCTTACAAGGTAAGGATACCTACCGGATTTACTTCACACCCATATAGGTGAAGCTCTTCATAATCTGCTTCTGTGCAAAGAAATATACCATCAAAATCGGAAGCATCAGGATAATATTTCCTGCCATAATAATATGCTGCGGATTACCGTCCTCAAGGGTTCGGAGCATGGTTACACCGACCGGAAGCGTTCTGACCGTATCCTTGGTTGTTAATACCATTGGCCAGAAGTAGTCATTCCACTGTCCGACAAAGGTCAGCATTGCCAGCGTTACAATCGTAGGCTTTGCAATCGGCATCATAATGTGTGTAATAATTTTTAGTTCGCCTGCCTTATCCAGTCTTGCAGCCTCAATCAGCTCCTCCGGAATCTGCATAAAGTTCTGTCTTAGCATAAAGATTCCAAAAGCGCTTGTTGCACTTGGCAGGATTAATGACCAATATGTATTAATCATGCCCCACTTACTCAGCAACAGGAATATAGGAAGGAAAATGAGCTGTGCCGGTATCATCATGGTTGCCAGAATCATGCCAAAGCTTAGCTTCTTTCCGAAAAATTCATATCTTGCAAAGGCATAGGCTGCCGGAACAACGGTAATCATCTGTAAAATCAGTACACCGCCTGTAACAATAACTGAGTTTCTTAAATAATTCCAAAAAGGAATTGCCTCAATCGCCTTTACAAAGTTTGTCCATTGCGGATTGGTTACAAAAAATGACGGCGGATACTGTAACGTCTGCCCTAATGTCTTAATGGATGTTAACGCCATCCAGTAAAACGGCATAAAGAAGATTACAATCAAAACGATATTAATAACTGTTCGAATACTTTTAGATACATATTTACTCATACTCTGCCTCTTTCTATTGATAATGTACCTTCTTCTGGAAGCCACAGAAGTAGATTATGGTAAAGATACTTACAATTACCATCAGGATAACTCCGACCGCAGATGCATAACCAATCTTATAATATTGGAAACCGTACTGATAAATGTAATATACCAGTGTCGTTGTTGAATTCAGTGGTCCTCCGCCTGTCATAACATTTACGGTTTCAAATACCTTAAAGGAACTGATAATTGCCGTAAGCGCAAGAAAAAATAAGGTCGGTGAAAGCATCGGTAATGTTATCTTGAAAAAGGTTGTTACAGGCTTGGCATTATCAAGCTCTGCCGCTTCGTAAAGATAAGTCGGAATCCCCTGTAATGCAGACAGGAAGATTAAGGTATAGTATCCGGCTGATTTCCAAATATTTACGATAATAAGAGAGTACATAGCTACCTCAGGATCACCCAGCCACATAACCTTATCAATGCCAAACAGACCTAAGATATAGTTCAGCAGTCCCAAATCCGTATCCATAATCCACATCCATACAAAGGCGATGGAAACCATCGGTAATATGTACGGTGTAAACATAATGGTCTGAATGATTCTATGGATTTTAGAATTACTCTTTAAGTACAAGGCTAACGCAAGTCCTAAGATAAGGCTTCCCGAAACAGTCCAAAAAGTAAACTGGCAGGTATTCAATATAACCTGTATAAATTCCGGGTCTGTTAATAAGGACACATAATTGTCCAAACCGATAAACTTCATTTCACCAATCATATTCCAGTTGTAGAAGCTTAAATAAAACATATAAATAATGGGGTAAATTAAAAATACAACGCTGGTAATCATTGCCGGTGCAATCATAATATAGGGAAGTATTTTTTTAAGTACTGTACTTGAACCAACTGCCGATTCTTTTGTTTTTATCTTGGAAGAAACCGGTGATTCCAAAAATTTCCCATTCTTTACTACAATATCCATAATGCCCTCCTTTATCTGATTCTCTGTTCCTCTGCGTCAAAGTATACGATTCTCTCGTGTGGAATAAAGATATCCACGATACCTTCTGCTGCCTCTGAATCTTCAAATACCTTTACCTGTATACGGCCATACTTGGTATCAATTTTATATAATGTTTCTGTTCCCAACATCTCATGAGTAGCAACTCTTCCTCTAAGCATCAGACCCTTCTGTTCCTTGGTCTCCCCGCCTCTTATCAGCTGTGCATACTCCGGGCGAAAGCCCATATATGCTGCATTTGCAAATGGTACGTTATCATAAACAAGACAGGATAAATCCATAATATTCATAGGTGGTGTTCCGATAAACTGTGCTGTAAATACGTTATCCGGGTCGTGGTAAATCTTATGTGGTGTTCCCTGCTGCATAATCTTTCCTTTATGCATTAGCACAATATTTGTTCCCATAGACATTGCCTCTACCTGATCATGGGTAACGTATACAAAGGTGGAACCAAGCTTATTATGAAGCTCAATCAAGTCAGTTCTAAGCTGCGTTCTAAGCTTCGCATCCAGATTGGATAATGGCTCGTCCATTAAGAATACCTCCGGCTTTTTCACCATTGCTCTTGCCAGTGCCACTCTCTGTCTCTGACCACCTGACAAAGCTGCCGGCTTTCTGTTTAAGTACTCCTCTAATCCAACTGCCACACTTACTTCTTTGATTCTGGCTTCTCGCTCTTCCTTCGGAACCTTGCTGTTCTTAAGTCCGAACTCTATATTTCCCTTTACTGTCATAGTCGGGTATAAGGCATAGTTCTGGAAAACCATAGCAATTCCTCTGTCTCCCGGTTTGACCTCCTTCATGTCTCTTCCGCTAATCGATAACGTTCCCTTTGTTTCCCGTTCCAATCCGGCAATCATACGAAGTGTTGTGGATTTGCCACAGCCTGACGGTCCAAGCAATACCGTAAAGCTTCCTTCCGGAATTTCCAGATTCAAATCTTCGATAACAGGTGCATCCTTTCCATAAGCCTTTTCAATATTCTGTAGTACGATTTTCTGTTCTACCATATTTCTTTCCTCTCTGAGCTACTACATATGCTCACTGCTTTTCACAACGTTTGTGTCTTACATGCTTTAATTTATCAAGCATTTGTAAAATCCACGACCATATTTATGTAAAACCCTATTAAAATGTTTGTAAGTTCAGGCAAGTTTTTTGACTGCCAAATAATTTCTTAATGTTTCCGGAACAGACTTACAATGATTCGGGAATCTCTCCAGTAATCTGCTGTCAGCCGTTGCCATGATATATCCCTTACCCGCCGTTTCTAGCATGGAAACATCATTCCAGTTATCTCCGAAGGCAATCGTATCCTTCATATCTACGCCCAGATAGCGGCACATATGCCGAAGTCCGATTCCCTTATTATCAATAGTAAAGTCCAGACAGCAGGCTCCGGATACATCTACTGCAAATTTATCATCCCAACGCTCGGCAAAGACTCCACGCAGAGCTGCCGCTTCTCCCCTGTAACTGTGAAGAGTAATCTTAAAAATATCCTCTTCTATCTCATACAGGCTGTTAACACACTTTACGCGGGCACCGCTTCGTCTCAATTCCTCTTCCAATTCTTTTTTGGCGCCACACAGATAATACATTGTTTTACCGGATATAATGACATCGCAATACGGCGTATGCATAATCTCCATCGCAAGCGCAATTACGTCCTCCTGCTCCATAGCTGTTCCGGCCAATACGGAGGCTTCCTCTTCACTGCCGTTTCCGACAATGACTGCTCCGTTTTCACAAATGTAGTAGAGCTTGTCAGCCACAGGTGCAAACAGCTTTCTCATGGCTGAATACTGCCTTCCCGAAGTAGGGCAGAATATATAACCCTCACTGTGAAGCTGATTAATAACCTCAAATACCTCTTCCTCTAAATCAACACAATCATAATCCAGTAAAGTACCGTCAATATCGCTTGCAATCAGACCTCTTATTTTATTCATTTCACATATTCCTTTCTGTTTCACATTTCAAATTGTTCTCCTCTATTTCAAGTTAACAAGTTCATGTAAAATCTACAATTTAGGTTATGTAAATAAAAGGAAAAAAATAGCACTATCAATCCCGTTTTGTGATTGATAGTGCTTACTACTGCTAATCTTTATTTACATTTATGCTTCTAACAACTTCTCCACGGAAGCAAGCTTTACACAAAGTACAAATACTTCGCAAGCCTTCTTGAGCTCCTCGGATGATGGAAGTGTTGGTGCGATACGGATGCTGGTATCCTTCGGATCGTTCATGTATGGATAGGTAGAACCTGCAGGAGTCATAACAACGCCCGCTTCCTTACAAAGTGCAACTACCTTCTTTGCACAGCCCTCTAAGGTATCAAATGCTACAAAGTAGCCACCGAGCGGCTTGAGCCAGCTACCGATTTCCAGACCGCCAAGCTCCTGCTCTAAGGTATTTAATACTGCTTCAAACTTTGGCTTCAGGATTGCTGCATGCTTCTCCATATGAGCATGTACACCTGCTGCATTTCCGAAGAACTTCACATGACGCATCTGGTTGAGCTTATCATGACCGATTGTCTGAACAGTCATGCACTTCTTAATCTCTGCAATATTAGCAGGAGAAGTAATGAGTGCTGCTACACCGGAGCCCGGGAAGGTTACCTTGGAAGTAGAGCAAAGCTCATAATACATATCAGGGCTGCCTGCCTTCTCACACTCTGTGACGATATTCAAAATCTGTGCCTTGTTCTCAACATATACATGATGTACAGCATATGCATTGTCCCAGAAAATTCTGAAGTCAGGTGCTGCCGGCTTCAGGTTTGCAAATCTTCTTACAACCTCATCGGAATATACAACTCCGCTTGGATTAGAATACTTAGGAATATTCCAGATACCCTTAACGGAAGCATCGTTATTTACATACTGCTCTACCAAATCCATATCCGGACCGTTTTCATCCATCGGAATAGTAATCATCTCAATGCCAAAGCTTTCTGTAATGGCAAAGTGTCTGTCATATCCCGGTACAGGACAAAGGAACTTCACCTTATCAAGCTTACACCATGGTGTATTACCGCCAATGCCATGAATCATGGCCTTTGCTATTAAATCATACATAATATTTAAGCTGGAATTACCATATACCAATACGTGATCCACCGGTGCTTCCATCAGTTCACCAAAGAGCTCTCTAACCTCTGTAATACCTTCAAGAATACCGTAATTTCTAAGATCCATTCCCTGAACACCCTTAAAAGAGGATTCGCTGTTTAATACATCTAACATAGGAAGGGAAAGGTCAAGCTGGTCTGCACCCGGCTTACCACGGGACATATCAAGTGAAATGCCTTCTTCCTTAATCTTTGTATACTTTTCCTGTAATTCTCTCTGAAGTGCCTGAAGCTCTTCCTTGCTTAAATCCTTGTATGCTTTCATTTTTTCATAACCTCCATATGAATCTGTCCTTTTCAGACGGACATTTGTCTTTTCGACACATCCTTTAGACATTATAATAACGGATTCCCATTCTGTCAATCTAATTTGGAAGATTCAAGCTTTTCGCCAAAGATTTCCCTTGCAACCTCTACAAGTATGAGCAAAGTGACGGGACCAAGCAGGACTCCTCCAATACCATAAAAGAGCAGTCCCGCATATACAGAGAGTAAAATGGCAACCGGAGATACCCGTAGTCCGTCTCCCATTAGTCGAGGCTCTAACGCTTCTCTAATCACTATACAGAGCAGATAGGTGGCAAAAACAATCATACCTTTCCCTATCTTTCCGCCAATTAACTGAATCACACCAATCGGAACCAGAACAATTCCCGTTCCGATAAAAGGAAGAACATCCATAACGCCCGCAAGCAGCCCGTAAAACCAAAACTCCATGACTCCGCCCAAAAACAGTCCGGCACTTGCCGTAATACTGATGCAGCACAGAATCACACTCTGTGTTTTCAGGAATGTTTTCATCATTCCCCCCAGCTTTTTTCCGATTCTGATAACAATAGAAAGAACCCTGTCGATAGCTGGCTCTATCACAGCGATATTCAGCAAGCCCTGCTGCCACTCATCAATTTCCCTTGCAAAGAGCACCACACAGATAAAGGTTACCAGTCCCATGGTAAAGAGCCTTCCCATACTTGCCAGATAACGCAGGGTATTCGATATCCATGAACTGCTTTCGATAGCAAGATTACCGAACAGTCCTGAGATTCTGTCGTTTATCCATGCCTGTATGACGCCGTCACCCAATCCGCTATATACCTCCAGCCTGTGGCAGAAGCCGGAAATCATATCCATACATGCTGCCTCAACCACAGCGATATTCTGAATAAATCGCTGCATCTTACTAAGCATAAAGGTTCCAAGACCGATAAACAGTAGTAACACAAAGAGCAAAATGGCAAATAATACACCCCCTGCCATAATCCCCTTCCCCTTCTTCCTGCACCAGCCCTTTTTCAGACACAGCCGATGAAGCGGTACTACGATAATAACCGCTACAATAAAGGGAAGAAAATACGGAACGACATATTTCATAAGTAATAATACCGCCACTACAACTCCCAGAAAAATCAGTATGTTTGTATAATTTTGTTTTTTCCTATTTTCATTCAACATAAAATCCCCACACTTTTCCTTTTCTTGAAAATAGTATGGGGATTATTGGTTTTTTCTATTCCTTATAAAATACCAAAATGTTCTAATATAATCTTTAAGCCCAGAATAATCAGGGTAATTCCGCCGGCAAGCTCTGCTTTGGACTTATACTTGGTGCCGAATACATTACCAACCTTCACACCTGCCATGGAAAGCAGGAAAGTAATGACGCCGATAAAGGATACTGCAGGAATAATCAGGTTACCGATTTCCATAAACGCAAAGGATACACCTACCGCAAATGCATCAATACTTGTTGCAATTGCAAGCAACAGCATGGTCTTAAAGGACAGCGAATCATCCGCCTCCTCTTCCTCACCGGAAATTGCTTCCTTAATCATGTTTCCACCAATCAGTGCCAAAAGAATAAAGGCAATCCAGTCCGCAACCGCATTCACCAGGGTTGCAAAGGTAGAGCCGAGTAAAAAGCCCAAAGCAGGCATTAATCCCTGAAAAAAGCCAAACCACAGACCGACAATGGCCGCCTGCTTAAAGCTAAGCTTCTTCATTGCCAGACCTTTACAAATTGCCACAGCAAAAGCATCCATTGACAGACCTACTGCCAACACAAATAAAGTTACTAAATCCATGTTCTTTTCCTCCGTATATCACACAGCATATTCTTACAGGCATCAAAAAAGGTATAGCCAAACGCTACACCTTTCAAATCAAACTATTCATCAGCGAGATTCAGGTACAGCATTTAAAGCACTTTTAGCGCCTGCCATACATGAGTCTCATTCATTAAGGTAAGCCAGACCAAAAGGCCAGTATGTTGACTTACCACGTCTTCCTTTCTAAGAAAATCAAACGCAAATTACTCCCTCACGAGTTACTTATATCCTTGACAGTATAACGAGAATGTTCGAAAAAGTCAATAGTATTAACCATTTCTTATTTTTCCGCTATAGCAATCTTCATCATTTCATCGGAAATATTAAGCGCATGGTCTCCAATTCGTTCAAAGTCCGTCAGCATCTCTGAGAATAAAATACTTCCCTCATCGGTACATGTTCCCTGCTGGATTCTTGCAAACATATTATTACGATATTCCGTTGTGATATCATCAATCTTCTGCTCCATGCCGGCAATCTTTGCATGCCATGAAATAACATCCTCTTTGTCCTCAAACAATAGCTTAAACAGCTTATCACATACCTTTTGCAGTTCAACGATTTCCTTTTGTGCCATTTCGGAGAAGGTAATATTCTTTTCCTGAATCATATTGGAATAACCGGCTATATTCATGGCATGATCACCGATTCGCTCTATGTTACTTGTTAAAGAGTAAAACGCATTAAATATCTTACTACCGCTTTCTGTGGTTTCATGAATCATGGCTGTTGTAATATATTTTGAAATTTCTTTATTCAGATAATCAATATATTCTTCCTTCTCTTCCACCGCCGGCAGTGCCGCTACATCCTTCGAAGCAAAGGCATCAAACGCACTATGTACATTTTCCATTGCCATCTGCAGCATACGCATAAGCTCTTTTCTGGTTCCTTCCATACTGATTGCAGAAACACCAAGCTTGTCCGAGTTCATCGGCTTAATATTAAGCAGGTGATATCCTTCCGGTTCTTCCGGTGTTCCTTTATCACGAAGTACAAGCTCTGCAAATCTGGTGAGCAGGGTTCCAAACGGTATCAGGATAAGAGAGGTTACAATATTAAATGTCGTATGCAGATTTGCTATCTGCGCAGATGCATTATCCGGTGTCCAGCCTTCTACCAGCGAAATCAGTGGCGTCATCAGACACAAGGTTGTGAAGATGATAGTACCGATTATGTTAAAGGTAATGTGAATGACCGTTGTTCTCTTTGCATTTCTGCTTGTTCCAATCGATGCCAGCAATGCGGTAATACAGGTACCGATATTCATACCGAATAAAACAAATGCCGCACTGCCTAACTGTATAATTCCACTGCTTGCCAAGGCCTGCAGGATACCTACAGAGGCAGAAGAGGACTGAATAATAGCTGTAAATACGGTACCTGCAAGAATTCCCAATGCCGGGTTTTCAAAATTCGTTAACAGGTTTACAAATTCCTGCGAATCGCGTAACGGCTTCATCGCTTCGCCCATCATATCCATACCGATAAATAAAATACCAAGACCTGCCATAATATTACCGATATGATGGAGCTTTTCATTCTTCATAAATACAACGATTGCTACTCCCACAAAGGCAATAAACGGTGCAATTGCCCCAACATCTAAGGCAATCAGCTGTCCTGTTATGGTAGTACCGATATTGGCACCCATGATAATCCATACCGCCTGCGTCAGAGTCATCATGCCGGAATTAACAAAGCCTACTACCATGACGGTAGTCGCAGAAGAGGACTGTATGATTGCAGTAATTACTGCACCAACCAGTACTCCCAGGAATCTGTTTGCCGTTAATTTCTCTAAAATCTGTTTCATTTTATTGCCTGCCGCTGCTTCGAGGCCGGAGCTCATCATCTGCATACCGTATAAAAATAGTGCAAGTCCGCCAAGCAATCCCATCATTTGTGCTACTGTCATTAAAAAATCCTACCTTTCAATCAGTACAGTCAGTGCGTTAATTACTTTGTATTATTCACTAGACACGTTCTACCTTAATTAAGTTTGTATTTCCGGTCTGTCCGTTTATCTGACCGCCTGTTAATACAACATTGTCTCCCTTTTTCAGGTCAATTACCTTCTTTGCCTGATTCATTGCGTTATAGAACATAACCTCAATAGAAGTAAACTCTTCACACATAACCGGTGTTACACCCCAGCTGAGATTCAGTTTACGCCATACCTTTTCCGAGGTTGTCATTCCAATGATGTCTACCGGGCAACGGAAACGGCTAATCATTCTGACGGTACATCCGCTGATAGAGCTTACCACCATACATCTTGCCTTTACATCAACCGCCATAGCGCACGCAGAGTGCGATATTGCATCGAGATTATTCTTGATTTCTACCTCTGTTGTATGAAATCTCTTTGTGTAGTTAATCTGCTTCTCTGTGTATTCTGCTACCTCTGCCATCGTTTTTACTGCTGTAACCGGATATTTTCCTGATGCAGTCTCTCCGGAAAGCATAATTGCTGAGGAACCGTCATATACTGCATTAGCTACGTCAGATACTTCGGCTCTGGTAGGACGCGGATTGTGAATCATGGATTCAAGCATCTCTGTCGCTGTGATTACGCGTGTACCGAGCAAACGGCACTTATTAATCAGGTATTTCTGAACAGCAGGCACCTCTACCGGTGGAATCTCCACACCAAGATCTCCTCTGGCAATCATGATGCCGTTTGCGATTTCACAGATTTCCTCTACGTTATCTACACCTGCTCTGTTCTCAATCTTTGCAATGATATCAATATCCTGACCGCCATTAGCATCCAGAAACTCTCTTACGTCCGCAACGTCCTGTTTCGTGGAAACAAAAGAAGCTGCCACAAAATCTACTTCGTTCTGAATACCAAAAAGCAAATCTTTCTTATCCTGCTCACTCAAATAATCATGCTTCATGACTTTATTCGGGAAATTCATGCTCTTACGGTTTGACAGCTCACCACCTGCAATTACCTTACAGATTGCATCATTTTTCCTGATTTCGATTACTTCAAAGATGACCAGACCATTATTTACCATAATGGTGTCACCTACCTTAAGATTTTCAACTAAATGCTCATAATTTACCGATACTCTCTCCTGATTGCCAACGATATCCTCTGTGGTAAAGGTAAAGGTATCTCCGTCAGAAAGTGTTATTTTTCCGTTTTCAAATGTTTTAATACGATATTCCGGTCCTTTTGTATCGAGCATAATGGCAATCGGAAGTACCAGTTTTTCTCGTACTTTCTTAATCAGGTCAATTTTTTTCTGATGCTCCTCGTGAGAACCATGGGAAAAATTAAGACTTGCCACATTAAATCACGACCGGCACATCTGTGTCAGGGTTTCCTCATTCTCGCTTGCAGGTCCAATTGT
>CAYLWP010000006.1:0-37702 GCA_964387365.1 uncultured Roseburia sp.
AATTATATCAAAAATAATGGGATTTTGCTTGATTAAATCAGCGTTTCCCTAGATTTATTGCGAATTCCTGATAAATTTTTAGAATCGCGAGGCTGGCTGTAATAAAGATTATTCATCTATATCTTGTATCGTTGACATAAGAAAACCGTTATGATAAACTTTATTTAGTAGAGTAGTCTGAAAAATCAAACATTTTACAATTTTCAGACGTGGAATGTTAGTAAAAGGGGAAATGGCTTACAGAGGTGATGTTGCTTGGATAAATACGAATATAAGCTTCGGTCTGAGGAGATACTGAAGCTGATTGAAGAGGAAAATTATACAGTGGCCGCAGATATTGCTGACACAATTGATTGGAGAAGAGTAAAGAGTATCTCTATGCTTCTGAGGGTTGCGGCGCTTTATAGAGTCAATAGACGGAATGAGGACAGCAGGGCAGTTCTGCTGCTGGCTTATGACCGTTATCCTACTAACCGTTCGGTTGTGTATTCCCTGTGTGAAGTATCAATTGAGTTAGATGACGTAGTAGCTGCAATAGAATATTATAAGGAATTTGTTAAGCTGGCACCACGTGACAATGGTGTCTATACGTTGCGTTATCGGATTCTTGAGGCACAGGAAGCAAATCTTGAAGAGAGAATCGGTGTGCTGGAAGAGTTAAAAAAGAGAGATTATCAGGAAGAATGGGCATATGAGCTCGCTTATCTGTATCACAGGGTCGGACTTGGCACCAAGTGCGTAGAGGAATGTGATGACTTGATTCTGTGGTTTGGCGATGGTCCGTATGTGACCAAGGCAATGGAGCTTAAGATGCTTCATGCGCCGTTAACCTCGATTCAGCAGAAAAAGTATGATTTGGTACAGATGCAGCTTCGGGGTGAAGAGACAGAGGAAGAACAGCCGCAATACGAGGAACAGGAAGTGTATGCAGAGGATACGTCCTATTCACAGGAGCAGTATGCGGAGGCGGAAGCGTTCTACGGACAGGAAACTTATCCGGAGGAAGAGCAGTATGTACAGGAGAGCTATCCGGAAGAAGTTCAGTATGTATATGCCGATGATGATAATAAGGAATATGCTGTTTTTACAGAGCCTGTTCAGAAGCAGACAACAGGTTCGCTTGACATGAGTCAGTATAATACCATCAATCTGCAAAAGGTTGTTGCAGAGAGTATGCGTGAGCTGTTCCCTGACGATGATGAAGACGTTTTTGCCAAGGAATGGACAGAGGTTTCTTTTGAGGATGTGTTGGCAGCTGATGAAGCATCAGAGCCTGAGGATACGGTTCGGGAAAACGCAGAGGAAGAGCCGGTTCAGGAGATTACTGAGACAGAAGAATCGGAGGAAACAGAAGCAATAGAAGAACTGGAAGCGGATGTGGATGAATCTGCAACAGGCAAAAAGGCGGATGCCGTTCCGGTGCCTGTACCTGTGCAAACACATACAGACCGTATTGCAGCTATGGTAGCGGGTGTGTCAGAGAGAGCACCTGAACCGAATACCGGAGCCATCAGCAAGGTGATTCTTCCGGGAGAGGATGCCCGTGTGATGAAGCAGGATACCGATATGGAAGAGCTTCGTAATGTGACGGAAGAAAACGTAAGAGAAGAACAGGACAGACTCGAGGAAGAGCACGAAAATGTATATGAAGAGCCGCTGGTGGTTATGCAGGAAGAGGCAGAGCAGGTTGAGCCGTCCGAGCCTGAGTTTTCTCCAATGACAGGACAGATGAATATCGATGAAGTGCTTAATGAATGGGAGCGCATGAAGCAGGAGATTGCGCAAAAGCGTCAGGAAGAGGTAAAGCAGAATGTGTTACGTCAGACTGGCAAGCTTTTTGATGATTTCGATGAAGCAGTTAAGTCAGGTATTTTAGGCGAACTTGTTGATGAGGAGATGCCGGAGCCTGTCAGAACAGAGACCTTCTTAGAGGTTGACGAAACAGAAGAGGTCTTTATGGAGACAGAGTCGATAGAGGAAGAGACATATTTTGAAGCAGATGATGTCGAGATAGAAGAGCTTGAAGAAATAGAGGAAGCTTCAGAATATACTGAGATAGAGGAAACAGAGGAAGCTTCAGAATATACTGGGATAGAGGAAACAGAGGAAATCACAGAATATGCCGAGCCGGAAGAGGTAGCGGTTGAACAGGTTTCTGTGATTGAGGAAGTAATTGCCAAGGAATTAGGCGGAAGAACCGTTGATATTCCACAGGATGAATTAGAAGAGGCATTGCAGGAAGCCGAGGAGCAGACAGGAAAGGTGACCTACGAAGCACTGGAGGAACTGAATGCAACCATCAGGGCAGCAGGGCAGGAAGCAGCGATTGAGTCAGATATCATGAAAACGCAGGAAATCAGTATGAATACAGAAGAAATCAGCAGTCTCCCTGAGAAGATTATTGAGGCAACCAAACGTGAGACAAAGGCGTTTAAACGTGAAGAAATCAGAGAGTTTACCTCGGAAGAGAAGGAGCGCTTTGAGAACTATGCCGTTACCAGAAAGATTAAGAAGCAGATTATCTATGCGTTAGATACGATGAGCCTTGCGGCTTACACAGGCAATGTTCTGATTACCGGCGAGCCGGGACTTGGCACAGTAGACCTTGCTAAGAATCTTGTTCGTGAGTTCCAGGCAATGGATGCGAATTTCTCGGGAAAGGTTGCAAAGATTACCGGTGAGAAGCTGAACCTTCGTGAACTGAAGGAGGTATTTGATAAGCTTAAGAATGGTGCGATTATTATCGAGCAGGCTAACGGACTGACGGAAGATACCCTGTATCAGCTTGCGGGTCTGTTGAATCAGGAGGAGCATGGAATCATCGTTATTATGGAGGATACTAGAAAAGAGATTACCAAGCTGTTAGAGAAGCAGGCAATGATAGCAGATTACTTCAACATCCGAATTGATTTGCTGGAAATGGATAATAATGCGCTTGTGGCATATGCAAAAAACTATGCGCTTGCTTTGGAGTATTCCATTGATGAACTGGGAACACTTGCGCTTTACACAAGGATTGCCAACAGTCAGAGCGGCAACCACGTAGTTACAAAGGATGAAGTGCGGGAAATTGTCGATGAGGCAATTTACAAGTCAAGAAAATTCAAGATTAAGAATTTCGTAGATGTGCTGTTCTCCAAGAGATATGACAGTGAAGATATGATTGTGTTAAAGGAGAGAGACTTCATCTAACGGGAAGGTGGGGTTGCAGATATGAGTACAGAAGGTACAGTTTTTATCTCCGATGCGGATCAGTATGTATTTGGTCAGGGAACGCATTATGAGATATATAAGAAGCTGGGTGCACATCCGTGCCAAAAGGATGGCAGGGACGGCGTGTTTTTCGCTGTCTGGGCACCGAATGCTTCTGAGGTTTATGTAATCGGCGAATTTAACGGTTGGAATGAAGCTGCCGACAAAATGGAAAAAATCGGGGACGGTGGTATTTATACTGCGTTTTTAGAGAGTGCAAAGGAAGGGCAGATGTATAAGTATGTCCTTGTTCTTAAGGATGGAACCAGATTGTATAAGGCAGATCCTTATGCTAATTACGCGGAGTTGAGACCGGGTACAGCTTCTAAAATTTATGATTTGAATCACTTTGAATGGACGGATTCCAAGTGGATGACGGAAAGAGAGAAGAAAAATATATTTGAGGAGCCGGTTTCTGTTTATGAGTGCCATATCGGTTCCTGGATGAAGCATCCGGACGGAACAGAGGATGGGTTTTATAGCTATCGTCAGTTTGCAGACCGATTTGTTGAGTATGCAAAGGAAATGCCGTACACACATGTAGAGCTGATGGGGATTGCGGAATTTCCGTTCGATGGTTCATGGGGATATCAGGTAACCGCTTACTATGCACCGACATCACGTTACGGTACACCGGATGATTTCCGTTATATGATTGATTTATTCCATAAGAATAACATTGGTGTTATTTTGGACTGGGTTCCGGCTCATTTTCCAAGAGATGCCCACGGCTTATGTGAATTTGACGGTACCTGTCTGTATGAGCACCCGGACAAGCGACTGGGCGAGCATCCTGACTGGGGTACAAAGATTTTTAATTACAGCAAAAATGAGGTTCGTAACTTCTTAATTGCCAATGCTTTATTCTGGATTCGCGAGTTCCATATTGACGGGCTCCGTGTGGATGCAGTTGCTTCCATGCTGTATTTGGATTACGGTAAGCGAGATGGTGAATGGGTTGCCAATAAGTACGGCGGAAATGAGAACTTAGATGCGATTGAGTTCTTTAAGCACCTGAATTCCGTGATTCATGGCGCTCATCCGGGCGTTATGACAATTGCAGAGGAGTCAACGGCATGGCCAAAGGTTACAGGTAAACCGGAGGATGGCGGACTTGGATTCACCTTCAAATGGAACATGGGGTGGATGCATGATTTCTGTGAATATATGAAGCTGGACCCGTATTTCCGTAAGGATAATCATTATAAGATGACCTTTGCCATGAGCTATAACAGCAGCGAGAAGTATATTCTGCCGTTGTCGCATGATGAAGTAGTGCATTTAAAGTGTTCCATGGTTAATAAAATGCCGGGCTACCAGATTGATAAATATGCAAACCTCCGGGTTGGCTATACCTTTATGTTTGGTCATGAGGGTAAGAAGCTGTTATTTATGGGACAGGACTTCGGTCAGGAAAGAGAGTGGAGCGAGGCCAGGGAACTTGACTGGAATCTTATTGCAGAGCCCCTTAACAAAGGTATGCATGATTATGTCAGCGAGCTGTTGAAGATGTATCGTAAATATCCTTGTATGCATCAGATTGATGATGACTGGGCAGGCTTTGAATGGATGAATGCGGATGACAAGGAGAGAAGCATTTACAGCTTTGTCCGTAGAACCAAAGATGGCAGACAGCACATGCTTTTTGTCATGAATCTGACTCCGGTAGAGTATCCAAAGTATAAGGTCGGTGTTCCGATGAATACCAAGTACAAGCTGCTATTGAACTCTGATGATGTACGTTTTGGCGGAAACGGTAATAAGATTCCGAAGGAGATGAAGGCAAGAAAGGGCGACTGCGACGGACGCGAGCAGTATATTACCTTTGCGCTGCCGCCATTAACCGCAGCAGTATTTCTGTTTTAACATAATATACGAAACTCAAAGGCATGCAGCTTGGCTGTATGCCTTTCGTTTGTTATAAGCCGTCTGGAATTGTGTAAAAGTTATATTTTTATGTAAATTGAGACAAAAAACTGATAATAATGCATAAAAATAGTTTTATGATATGATTTTGACATAAATCATATCAATTTGATGTATTTGTTGGCGATTATTTTGTATGATACATAAAATGCTCGTATTAGGTGAATGGAAAATCAAGGTCAATGATAAAGGAGTCGTGTTTATGCAACATACATTAGATATCGAAAAATATGCTCGGATAGCCAGACAGGCTGCGGCAGAAGGATGCGTTTTACTTAAAAATGATAAGGAAGCACTTCCGCTTAGAGATGGTGATAAGATAGCAATCTTCGGAAGATGTGCATTCTATTACTATAAGAGTGGACTTGGCTCCGGCGGTCTGGTTAATACAGGATACGTGGTTAGTATTTTAGACGCATTAAAGAGACAGGAGTATATTTCTCTCGAGGAATCACTGCTTCAGGCATATGAAGCATGGATTAAGGAGAATCCGGTTGATGAAGGACACGGCTGGGGAACTGTTCCATGGTCACAGGCAGAAATGCCGGTGTCTGAGGAGCTTGTGAAGTCAGCTAAGTCGGCTAATGTTGCCATGATTGTAATCGGAAGAACAGCAGGCGAGGATCAGGATAATAAGGATGAGGAAGGAAGCTATCGCCTGACTCAGATAGAAAAGGACATGATTTCCAAGGTTTGTAAGGAATTCGAGCGAACAATCGTATTACTGAATGTAGGTAATATTATTGATATGAGCTGGGTAGAGGAGTGCAAGCCGGCTGCTGTTATGTATGTATGGCAGGGTGGTCAGGAAGGCGGAAACGGAGTTGTCGATGTCCTGACAGGACAGGTTAGTCCATGTGGAAAGCTTTCAGATACCATTGCTTATCATATAGAGGATTATCCGAGTACGAAGCACTTCGGAGATGCAAGAAAGAATTATTACAAAGAAGATATCTATGTAGGCTACCGTTACTTTGAGACCTTTGCAAAGGAAAAGGTACAGTATCCGTTCGGGTTCGGATTATCCTATACTGATTTTACAGTTTCAGCAGAATTGGTGGACGTGACCGATGACAGGATTCGCGTGAAGGCTAAGGTGACCAATACCGGAAAGGTAGCGGGAAAAGAGGTTGTACAGGTATATATAAAGGCTCCGCAGGGAGAGCTTGGTAAGCCGGCAAGAGTGTTGGCAGGATTTGCAAAAACAAAGGTACTTGCCCCTGCAGAAACACAGGAACTTGTAATCACCTGTCCGAAATCGTACTTCGCATCCTATGATGATGCCGGTTTAACAGGAAATAAATCCTGTTTCCTGTTAGAAGAGGGAGAGTATGGGATTTACGTCGGCACAGATGTAAGAGGTGCGGTATGTTCGGGAAGCTGGAAGCAGGGCCTGCAGATCATGGAACAGCTTGAGGAAGCCTGTGCTCCGATTGAAGAGTTTGACAGATTAAAGGCAGTATGCAAGGGAAATGACAGCTATGAGCCGGTTATGGAGCAGGTTCCTGTTCGTACCATTAAGCCGGAGGATAGAATTGAGAAGCAGCGTGAGGCAGAGATTCCTTACACGGGTAAGCAGGGATATTTGCTTGGTGATGTATTTGATAAAAAGATAACCTTAGACCGGTTTGTTGCACAGCTTTCAGATGAAGATTTGATGTGTCTCTTCCGTGGTGAGGGTATGTGCAGTCCGAAGGTAACGCCGGGAACTGCCGGTGCGTTTGGCGGTCTGACGGACAGTCTTCGTGAATTGGGTGTTCCGCCTATCTGTTGTGCAGACGGTCCTTCCGGAATTCGTATGGACTGTGGAACGAAGGCATTTTCGCTTCCGAACGGAACAGCCCTGGGTTGTACCTTTAATCTTGAGCTGGTAAGAGAACTCTTTGTCATGCTGGGTCGTGAAGCCAGAAAAAACAAGGTAGACACCTTACTCGGACCGGGAGTTAATATCCATCGCAGTCCGTTAAACGGAAGAAACTTCGAATATATTTCTGAGGATCCGATTTTAACAGGTAAAATGGGTGCGGTTCAGATAGAAGGTATGCAGGAATCGGGTGTAGCAGGAACCATCAAGCATTACTGTGCCAATAATCAGGAGTGGGAGAGAACTTCTGTTGAGGCAGCTGTGTCGGAAAGAGCGCTTCGGGAAATATATCTGAAGGTTTATGAAATGGCTGTAAAGGAAGCGGGAGCAAGGTCTGTGATGACAACGTATGGTCCACTGAACGGAATCAGAACAGCAGGTAATTACGATTTGTGTACCGTAGTTTTAAGAAATCAATGGAATTATAAAGGTATCGTCATGACTGACTGGTGGGCAAACGCAAACTGGGAAGGTGAGGAGCCGGATAAAAATAACCGTGCACCGATGGTACTTGCGCAGAATGATATTTATATGTGCTGTGTGGATTCACTGGCAGATATGGAAGTGGATAATGTGAAGGAATCCTTGGAAAAGGGTATTATCACACGTTCTGATTTACAGAGAAATGCAAAAAATATCCTTACATTTATCATGGAGTCTCCGGCTATGCTTCGTGAGTTGGGCCGTATTGAGGAAGAAGAAAACGATCAGGAAGATATGGGAGGAGACAGCACAGATAATATCCGTTACTATGAAATGGATAAGGAAACAGAAAGGATTGTGATTGCGAATGAGGAGGTAGTCTTTACGGATGGCGAGTTCAATTGCGGTATCGCAATTGCAGCTGACGGAGAGTATAGCATTACCTTCGAGGTGAAGTCAGACCTGACTGAGCTGGCGCAGCTTCCGGTTTCCTTATATGTAGACAATCTTTACAGAAATACATTTTCTTTCCGCGGAACAAACGGAGAAACGGTAGAAAGAACCGAGGCAATAGGAGCGGTGGTTGGCAGAGACCATTTTGTGAAGCTTGTAAAGCAGGGAAATGGATTGGATATCAGCCGCATAGAAATTACAAAGTTGAATTAATCAGAAAAAGGATGCTTCAACCCGAAACGGTAAGCATCCTTTTGTGATTATCTGAACTATTTGAATGAGAAACCTCCTGTTACCAGGTGGAACGATAGAATTTATCGCGGTATTTCTTTGGTGTAATACCGACCTGCTTTTCAAAAACCTGAATAAAGTGGCTTTGTGAAGAAAAGGCAAGGTAGTTTGCGATTTCAATCAGGGAGAAGTCGGAATACTTTAACAGATTCTGAGCCTTCTCAATTTTTTTGTCGCGAATATAATCACTTACGGAAACGCCAATCTCTTTTTTGAAAAGACGCGATAAATAGCTTGCAGACAATGATGTATGCTCCGCAAGCTCCTGAATGGTAATTCTGTCATGAATGTGATTGTAAATATATTCCGTACATAAAACAATAGACCTTGAAATAATGTTGTCCTTTTGGAGAATGGACATCTTTTTGGTAAAATCAATTACCATATCTTCGTGAAGTGCCACTACGGATTCAATATTGGTACAGGAGTCCATTTTTAATATATAAAAATCGCTCAGTCGATACGCCTGCTCCAATGCCATGCCGCCCTCCACACATTGACGGGTGATTAAAGCAGTAGTAATGACAAAATGATATTTGATATTGGTAAGGGAATTCTGTGACAGAACACCCATGCCTTCCGCACTTCCGAACACGTTATTTCTGCAATTTTCCATAACAAAGTCCAAGTCACCTGTCTTGACTGCCTGATAGAAAGAATACTCTTCCTCGATTGGGCGGTGAGGGTCAGATTCTTCGCTTTGCTCCAATTCCTTTAATAGCCATTCCTTGTTTAAACTCATATCTTCGACTCTCTACTTATAAACTCATTTTTGGTAAAATTAACTGATATTTTATAAATATTATGACATGAATATGATATTTTTGCAACAGATTTTATATATTGAACCATGAAAGAAAGCTATAATGAGTTCATCTTAAAGGTAATCATATTAAGAAAAACGGAGGAAAAAATATGAAGAAAAAAGTTTTAAGTACTTTGCTTGCAGTATCTATGGTTGCTGGCTTAATGACAGGCTGTGGCAGCACAGATTCATCAAGCACAACAACAGACACAAAGCCTGATTCAACTACAACTACTACAACAACAGATACAACATCTGATGCAGCTACAACAGATACAGCAGCAGACACTGTAGAGCAGGGTAAGGTTGTGAATATCTATTCTTGGAACGAAGAGTTCAAGGGTCGTTACGAAGCTTACGCAGCTGACCTAGCTGAGAAGCACGGTGTTGAAGTTAACTTCGTAATCGTAGCAAACGAGAACAATGCTTACCAGAACAACTTAGACGCAGCATTAATGGCTCAGGCTGACGCTGCTGCAGATGATAAGGTAGACATATTCTTAGTAGAAGCTGACTATGCTTCTAAGTATACAAAGTCTGAGTTCGCTCTTGATGTTGTAAACGATATCGGATTAACAGCTGAAGACTTAGCAGGACAGTATCAGTATACAAAGGACATCGTTACTGTTGATGGCGTACAGAAGGGTACAACATGGCAGGCAACACCTGGTCTTTTCGCTTACAGACGTTCTATCGCTAAGGAAGTTTTGGGAACAGATGACCCAACAGAAGTACAGGCTCTCTTAGCTGACTGGGATAAGTTCGACAGCGTAGCAGCTCAGATGAAGGATGCAGGATATTTCATGCTTTCAGGATATTCTGATTCATTCAGAACATTCTCTAACAACGTAGCAGAGCCTTGGGTAGACGGAACAAAGATTGTTATCGATGACAACATCTTCAGATGGATTGAGCAGACAAAGGAATATACAGATAAGGGATACAACAACAAGACAAGTCTCTGGGCTCCTGAATGGAGTGCTGACCAGGGTCCTGACGGAAAGGTATTTGGTTTCTTCTATTCTACATGGGGAATCAACTTCACTCTATTAGGAAACTCTCTTGCAGATCCTACAGCAGAGGCAAAGGTTGGAAACGGTATCTATGGTGACTACGCTGTATGTGAAGGACCACAGCCATATTACTGGGGTGGAACATGGATCTGTGCAGCTCAGGGAACAGATAACGCATCTTTCATCAAGGACTTAATGTACAGATTAACATGTGATGCTGAAACAATGAAGCAGATCACACTTGATACAGAAGATTATACAAACAATATCGCAGCTATGGAAGAAATTGCAAACAGCGATTACGGCTCAGCATTCTTAGGCGGCCAGAACCACATTGCACTCTTCTCAGAAGCAGCTCAGAAGATTGATATGAGCAACATCAGCGATTACGATCAGGGATTAAACGAAGCAATCCAGACAAGCTTTAATGAATATTTCGAAGGAAATGTTGATTATGATACAGCTTTAGAGAACTTCTATACATCAGCTATCGAAAAGTATCCTGAATTAACAAAATAATTTGTCGGAGACAAATAAGTAATAGAAGGGGCGCCTGAGGCTATGTATGCAAAAGGATGCCCCTTTTGTTTCAAGAATATGTGAGGAGAAGAGTTATGAAGGCTTCTAAAACAAAGAAAAAAGTTGTAAATTATTCCAAGTGGGGATATATCTTCCTCATACCGTTCTTTGTAGTTTATGTGGTATTCTCTTTGATACCAATGTTACAAACCTTTTATTATAGTTTTTTCGAGAATTACATGTCCGGTCTGAAGACAATCGGTCCGAACTTTGTTGGATTAGAAAATTATAAGACCTTATTAACCGAAGGTGATTTGTTAAAGTATCTTTACAATACCTTGGTTATGTGGATTATTGGATTCGTACCTCAGATAGCAGTTTCACTGCTCTTGGCAGCTTGGTTTACCGATAACCGTTTAAAATTGAAAGCTTCCGGTTTCTTTAAAACCGTAATTTATATGCCGAACCTTATTATGGCTTCTGCGATGTCCATGTTATTCTTTACCTTATTCTCTAATAACGGACCAATTAACATGATGCTTATTGACGCAGGAGTTGTAGCAGAACCGATTCACTTCATGTCATCCACAGGCGGTGCAAGAAGCTTAATCGCGATTATGAACTTCTTAATGTGGTTTGGTAACACAACCATTATTTTAATGGCAGGTATGATGGGTATTGACCCGGGACTGTTTGAGGCAGCCGAAGTAGACGGCGCAACCTCTACCCAGGTATTTACCAAGATTACATTACCACTGTTAAAGCCTATTTTGACCTATACAATTATTACATCCTTAATTGGTGGATTGCAGATGTTCGACCTTCCGCAGATTTTAACAAACGGTGCAGGTGGTCCGGACAGAACAACTATGACTTTGATTATGTATTTGAATAAACATCTGTTTAACAAGAATTACGGTATGGCCGGTGCCTTATCTGTACTGATCTTTATTGTAACAGGTGGTCTGAGTATTATGGTATTCAAGTCATTGACCAATCAGAGAAAAGAGAGGTAGTGCAAAATGGAAAAAGAAAAGAGCGGTGGTTTAGGATTACATGCAAGGAGAACGATGTCCTACATTGTGTTGGTTATTCTGTCTTTAGCTTGTATTCTGCCATTTTATATGTTACTTATTAATACAACAAGAAATCACGTTGATATCCAGAGATCATTCTCGATGGTTCCGGGAAAGTCTTTGGTACCAAATATACAGAACGTATTGAACAATGAAACAATCCTGATTGTGCGCGGTATGCTTAACAGTTTGATTGTATCCGTATCAACAGTTGTTTTATCCGTGTATTTTTCAACAATGACTGCTTATGCAATTCATGCATATGATTTTAAGATGAAGGAAGCAGCTTTCAACTTCATTTTGCTTATCATGACAGTTCCGACACAGGTTGGTGCTCTTGGTTTCATCAACTTGATGACAGATATGCACTTGAAGGAAACATTTATTCCTTTGATTGTTCCGGCAATTGCATCTCCCGCAACCTTCTTCTTTATGAAGCAGTATATGGAGAGCTCTATTTCACTTGAGATTGTTGAGGCTGCAAGAATTGACGGTTCCGGTGAGTTCCGTACCTTCAATCAGATTATTATTCCGATGATGAAGCCGGCAGTTGCCGTTCAGGCAATCTTCGGATTTGTATCAACCTGGAATAATTACTTTACTCCGTCGTTAATTTTAACAAAGGCAGAGAATAAGACCTTGCCGTTGTGGATTGCTTATTTAAGAAGTGCAGACTTCACAAAGTTCGACATGGGTCAGCTTTATACGATGATTGCATTCTCTATCTTCCCTGTAATTGTTGTTTACTTGTTCCTTTCCAAGTTTATCGTACAGGGTGTTACACTTGGTAGTGTTAAAGGTTAATAAGTTAATATGGTCAGTAAATTTACAGGAGCCGGTGTGTTACCGGCTTCTTTGCATTTATTCACGAGGTGCTGTATTGGAATAATGTCATAAAAAACAGAGTAAAAAAACGGAATAGTGTACAAAGAATACAAAGACACGTTGACAAAAACAGAAGAATAAACTATTATGAAATAAGATGAATAGGAATATATTCATTTTTTTTAAAAGTATTAGCTAAGCGGTTAACTTAAATGCGATATTCATTTTAAGGATAATTCATGGAAAAACTATACAAACAAATGAATAAAGTAGGTAATGAGATAAGAAAATTACACTAATTTATTTGTCATACAAGTTAAACGGTTAATGGTAGGTAAACGAAATGGGTTAAAGGAGAAAGTAAATGAAGAAAAAAGCGATTGTAAGTATGTTATCGGCAATGATGGTATTTTTGACTGCATGCTCCGGTACAGCACCACAGAGTACGGTAGAAAGTGCTGCAAGTACATAGGTTGCAGAGGAAAGCAGTACAACACAGACAGAGATTAGTACGGAAGCTGCGACAGGTGAAGAGGAAGTGGAACAAGAAGTGCGTTATCAGCCGGAATGGACCAAGGATGCCGTTATTTACGAAGTAAATGTGAGACAGTATACAGAGGAAGGAACCTTTGATGCGTTTTCGGAGCATTTGCAGACTTTGAAGGATATGGGTATCAACACACTCTGGTTTATGCCGATTCATCCGATTTCCGAGACAAAGCGTTCAGGAATACTGGGCTCTTACTATTCTATAACAGATTACCGTCTGGTAAATCCGGAGTTTGGAACGAATGAGGACTTTAAGGAGCTTATTGACAAGGCACATGATATGGGTATGAAGGTTATGATGGACTGGGTTGCCAATCATACAGGCTGGGACTGCGCATGGATTACAGAACATCCGGAATGGTATACCAAGAATTCCGCCGGAAACATCATTTCACCGGATGGCATGGGATGGCCTGACGTTGCGGACCTGAACTATGATAATCAGGAAATGCGTGCAGAGATGATAGCGTGTATGAAGTACTGGGTGCAGGAGTATGATGTAGACGGCTTCCGCTGTGACTTTGCTACCGGCGTTCCTCAGGATTTCTGGGAGACGGCAAGAACTGAGCTGGAGGAGATTAAGCCTGTTTATATGCTGGCTGAGGATCATCTGGTAAAGGAGCTGCTCGACGAGGCATTTGATTTTAACTATAATTGGAACTTATATGATTGTATGATTGAGGTTGCAAAGGACCGTAAGCAGGCAAACAGATTGAAGTTACATATTCCGGAGAACTTCCCGGATGGAACCTATACACTGAATTTCCTTGATAATCATGATAAGAATTCTTATGAAAGAACCATCATGGGAGCTTTCGAACCGGATGCGTTACCGGCGATGTTTTCCTTTATCTATACAATACCGGGTGTTCCGTTAGTGTACACAGGCGATGAGATAGGTCTTGACCATGCAATCGAGTTTATGCAGAAGGATACTGTTGACTGGAACAGCTCAGAATACGATTACAGACCGCTTCTGGCAGAGCTTGGAAGCATCAGAAGCAGCAATCCGGCTCTTTACTGCGGAAACTATGGCGGTGAAATTAATTATTATGATGTAGATAACAAAAATATCTTTAGCTTCTATCGCGAGATGGACGGTAATCGTGTAAAATGTATTTATAACTTGTCAAAGAGAGAACAGACGATAAATCTGTCTTCCGTTGTTGACGGTACGGAAACTGTTTTGCTTCACGGTGTTGGTTCGGGAAATATTGACATGACTGACGCCCCTGTAAATGAAGCAGGAATTAGTGGTGAGGTCACCATGCAGCCATGGGAGTTTTGGATATTATCAGAGGAGGAATAGAAGAATATGAGTGGAGCATTGGGAAAGGAACGTGTAGCGGGCGTATTGATGCCGGTAGCATCCCTTCCGTCCAAGGACGGAGTCGGAAGCTTCGGAAAGGAAGCGTATCGGTTTGTAGACCGTTTAGCCGGAATGGGAGTAAAGATTTGGCAGATTCTTCCGTTAAATCCTTTGGGATACGGTAATTCGCCGTACCAGCCGTTTTCCTCCTTTGCGGGAGATGAGCTGTATATCGATCTTGGTTTGTTGGAAGAGGCTGGTTATCTTAGCGGCAGGAGAGATTGCTGTGCGACAGAGCCGGGAAAGATTTTATATGAGAAGGCAAGAGCATATAAGGCGCCATATCTTAAGGATGCCTATAAGACATTTTGGGAAAAGGAGTCAGGCTCTGCTGAATTTTTAAAGTTCAGGGAACTGGACTGGGTTTATCCGTATGCAGTATTCGTAGCCTTGAAGAAGCAGAATTCCCTGCGTTGCTGGAACGAATGGCCAAAGGAAGAACAGGATTGGATTTTGGATAAAAAGTATGATATCAGCCATCTGGAGGAAGAGATTCAGTATCAGATGTTTTTACAGTTTATGTTCTTAAAGCAGTGGAAGGAACTAAAGCAGTATGCCAATAAGAAGGGAATCCGTATCATGGGAGATATTCCTTTCTATGTGGGAATCGATTCCCTTGATGTATGGGGCTGCAGAGAGAACTTCCTGTTGGATGCAGAAGGTAAACCGTGCTTTATCGCGGGCGTTCCGCCTGATTACTTTAGTAAAACAGGTCAGAGATGGGGTAATCCTATTTATAACTGGGAGTATTTGCAGAAGAATGGATTTGAGTTCTGGATTAACCGGCTTCGTTACAGCAGTGAACTGTATGATATTATCCGAATTGACCATTTCAGGGCATTTGATACCTATTGGAAGATTCCTTCGTCCTGCGAGACAGCGGTTGATGGAGAATGGGTAGAGGCACCGGGCTACGATTTATTTGATACCGTATTTACAAAAATGCCGGATATTCAGATTGTTGCTGAGGATTTGGGAGATTTGCGAGATGAGGTTCTGATTTTGCGGGATCATTATAACTTTATCGGTATGAATATTGCTGAATTTTCCCTGCTGTCTCCGGAAGAGCCCAAGGAGCATCAGCTGATTTACACAGGAACACATGATAACCAGACGGTAGAGGGCTGGTATCTTGGATTGGATAAGGACACACAGAAGAAGGTACGTCGTAAGCTTTCGCGTTTTGGAATGCCATGGGAAAGTATTTGCAAAAAAATGCTTCAGTTTGTGATCGGAAGCAAGGCATGTATGGCGATTATACCGTTAATGGATATCTTAGAGCTGGATGATACAGCAAGGCTCAACTCTCCGGGAACGGTCGGAAGTCCTAACTGGGAATGGCAGTTAGAGAGTGCGGATGCCATAACAAAATATGAGAAGCAAGTAGCAAAGATGATTGCACGTGCCGGAAGATAAGACATAGCAGAGAGGCAAAAGATTGTATGAAAATAAAGGATATAGCAGAAAAGGCGGGAGTTAGTACAGCAACCGTTTCTAATGTAATCAATGGTAATTACCATAAGGTTTCAAAGGCAACGATTGAAAAGGTTCAAAAAATCATAGAAGAAAATGATTACAAGCCGAATGCAACGGCAAGGAGTCTGGCATTGAAGGAAAGTCACATTATCGGTGTGGTAATACCTAACCTCGGGGAAGATGAAGCGTTTTCCACAAGTGCATACTATTCCGAGATGGTAGCGATACTGGAGAATTATGTGCGTAAGCAGGGCTATTATCTGATGATACGAAGTGTAGAAAAATGTATGGAAATGATTCCTATTTTTTCGGCCTGGAATGTAGATGGTGTTATCTTACTTGGTGCATTCAGAAATGAAGTCCCGGATATCGAGAAGCTGTTAAAGGTTCCGACGGTATATATAGATACCTATGCAGAGGACTTAGAGATTGCCAATGTAGGTATTGATGACTACAAGGGCGGCTATCTGGCAGCGAGATATTTATTGGGTAAGGGGCATAGGAAGATTGCCTTTGCAGGTCCCAATATCAACAGCTCGGGCGTTATCAGAGAGAGATTCCGCGGATTTTCCGATGCATGTAAGGAGCGACAGATTGAACTGACACCGGAGCATGTTTTTGAGGCGGAGACACTGTATGAGAAGGGTGTTGAGGTTGCCAAGAAAATTGCATTTTCCAATATCGGCTTTACGGCTGTGGCAACCATGTCAGACACGCTGGCGTTTGGTGTGATGGAAGGACTTCGTCTTTGCGGTGTCAATATACCGGGAGATATTTCGGTAATCGGATTTGATAACCTGCCGGCCTGCAGGTATACGAATCCAAAGCTTACTACTGTTTCCCAGAATCTCGCATTAAAGGCAAATCGTGCGGCGGAGTTTTTATTTGAGATGATTCAGAATAAGGAAAAAAAGGTAGTGGATGAAAAAATTGATGTGGAAATTGTGGAAAGACAGTCTGTAAAAGAGCTGTTTTTGTAGATAAGTCAGTTGGAGGATGAACAAGTATGGAGCAGTGGCTCGAAAGTGTATATAGTGATGGTACGGAATGCTTTGTCAGCAATCCGCAGCCCAAGCTGTTTGAAACAGTTACCGTGTGGCTGAGAGTATATGAGGATGCTCTGGTCCGGCACGTATTCTTAAGAACCATTCCCAATGGTGCGGAAAGGTTAATCGAGGCAAGGCGGGAAAAGGTAGTAAACGGGCTTGCCTATTATGCAGCAGAACTGCAGATAACTGAAAAGAGAATGCAGTATCATTTTTATCTGGTATGTGATGAGATCATTTACTTCTATAACCAGAAGGAAATCACAACCTATGTGCCGGATCATACCTATGACTTTGTACTGCTTACCGATTATAAACAGCCGGAGTGGGTTAAAAAATCCGTCTTTTACCAGATATTTCCTGAGCGCTTTTATAACGGAAATCCGGAGAATGACGTAAAGAGCGGAGAATATCAGTTAAACGGTCACGATACCATTCAGATGGAGAGCTGGGAAGCAGAGCCGCTTCCGTATGAAAAGGGCTTTTGTCTGGATTTCTTTGGTGGTGACCTGGAGGGTGTAAAGGCAAAGATTCCTTACCTTAAGGAATTGGGAGTAACAGCGGTGTATCTTAATCCGATTTTCCTTGCCCCTTCCGTACATAAGTATGATTGTATTGATTACTTCCATGTTGACCCGCATTTTGGAGGAGATGAAGCGTTAATAGAGCTTTCCAAGGCACTGCATGAGAATGATATGAAGCTGATTCTGGATATTTCCATTAATCATACAGGAACAGCTCATCGCTGGTTTAACCGCGACGGACTGTTCTTTGATAAGTCAGAAGGCGCATACAATAACGAGGATTCCGAGGAAAGAGGCTTTTACTTTTTCAAGGAGGGAACCAACGATTATCTTGGCTGGTATGATGTGGCGGATTTACCGACGCTGAATTATACGTCGGATAAATTACGGGAAGTGATTTACAGAGGCAAGGATTCCGTAATCCGTAAGTGGTTAAAGGAGCCCTTTTGTATTGACGGCTGGAGATTTGACGTAGCAGATGTATTTGCAAGAAATAATGAGGTACAGCTGTCACATGAGCTGTAGCCGGAGATTAGAAAGAGTATTCGTGAAGAGAATCCGAATGCCTATATCCTTGCAGAGGACTGGGGCGATTGCGCGCCGTATATGCAGGGAGACGAGTGGGATTCTCCGATGAATTATTACGGTTGCGGTCGAGTGATTCGTCAGTTCCTCGGAGAGCCGGATTTGTTTCTTGGAAGAAATGAGATATTAAGAAAGGTTCCGTATAAAATGACGGCCAAGGACGTACAGGGAAGAGTGACGGAGCATAAGGCGTTGGCCGAGGGTGGTATGAAGTTCCTCTATGCCAAGGATGATATTGTTGTGATTGCCAGATTCTATGAGGATGAGGTATTTACAGCGGTAGTATCGGTAAGCGACGAGACCAAGAAAATTGTAATACCTTTTGGTAGTGTCGGAAGTGCAGGACCTAAGGGTAGCGTCGATGTATTCGGAAAAAATTAGAGTACAACCGCATCGATGAAAGAAATGCAGAGCTTGTTGTAAAAGCGCATCAGTCCTATTTTATCGATTGTACAAAATAAAAACGAGGAGCTTGTGAATGAATAAGGAAACGAAGCAATATAAATTAAACGTAAAACCGCTTGCAAATGAAAAGGCAGTTGTACGTGGAGATAAGTACCGCTTTACCGTTTTAACAGATTATTTAATTCGTATGGAATATCAGGATGAAAGATTAGAAATTATCACAAAATCCCTTCATCTGTATTATGACAAGAAACCGTTTTCGGCAGAAGGACTGTATATTGCTTTGAAGGAAAGATATACCCTGGGAGATTCCGTATGGAATTACAAAGATGCTCCGGAAGACCTTCGTGGTACGGCAAGAACACTTGATATGGCAGACGGAGCTGTGGATCTGGAAGCCGGATTGATGTCGAGAACCGGATTTACCGTATGGGATGATACCGGGTCAACGCTTCTGACGCAGGACGGCTGGGTAGCTCCGAGAGAAAAGGAAGCGATAGACAGCTACTTCTTCGGCTATGGTCATAATTATCGTTTTGGGTAACTGGTGGAGCCGCTATTATCGCTATACAGAGGAAAGCTATCTGAAGCTGATGGAACAGTTTCAGGAAAAGAACATACCGATTTCCGTATCTGTTATTGATATGGATTGGCATCTGGTAGATGTTCCCTGGGAGTACGGAAGCGGCTGGACGGGGTATACATGGAACAGGGAGCTGTTTCCGGATCCGGAACGCTTTTTGAAGAAGCTGCATGCAATGGGTAAGAAAATTACTCTGAATCTGCATCCTGCCGATGGAGTCAGAGCTTTTGAAGAAGCATATTTTCCAATGGCAAAGGAGCTGGGTGTGGATTATGAGCATGAGGAAAAGATACATTTTAACGTAACGGACAGAAAGTACATGGATGCCTACTTTAAGTATCTGCACCATCCGAATGAGGAAATCGGTGTAGACTTTTGGTGGGTGGACTGGCAGCAGGGCAGTCAGTCAAGAATGAAGGGAATCGATCCGCTGTGGATGCTGAACCATCTGCATTTTCTTGACAGCGGAAGAAACGGTAAATTGCCGTTAACCTTCTCGAGATATGCAGGACTGGGAAGTCACAGATATCCGGTTGGATTTTCGGGAGACACCATTTCGAGCTGGGAATCCCTGCAATTCCAGCCGTACTTTACCGCTAATGCAACAAATGTTGGATATACCTGGTGGAGCCATGATATCGGCGGTCATCAGAGAGGCTGCAGAAATGACGAGCTGGTTGTCAGATGGATTCAGTTTGGTGTTTTCTCCCCGATTATGAGACTGCACAGTACAGCCAATGAATTCTATGGCAAGGAGCCTTGGAACTACAATATGGCGGCGGAGAAGGCAATTACCTCCTTTATGCGGTTAAGACATAAGCTGGTTCCGTATCTGCATACATGGAATTACAGAACACACAGAGATGGTGAACCGCTCATTGAGCCAATGTATTACCGTCACGATGTAGAGGAGGCTTATCAGGTTCCGAATCAGTATTACTTCGGTGATATGATTGTATGTCCGATTACACAGCCTGCTGATAAGGATACTCTGCTTGCAGAGGTGGACGCATGGATTCCGGAAGGAATTTACTACGACTTCTTTACAGGGCAGGTATATAAGGGCAACAGAAAGCTGTTGCTGTATCGTAATATGGACACCATACCGGTGTTGGTACCGGCCGGTACGATTATTCCGATGGCAGCAGATTATGAGAACAGCTGCAGGGAAAATCCGAAGGAGCTTGAGGTTCTGGTATTTAACGGAGCAGACGGCGACTTTGAGCTGTACGAGGATAATTGTACCGAAATGACAGGTATGATTCCGGCCATTACCCGATTTGCATTCAGAACAGGAGAAACTGCAGGCTTTTCCATGAAGATTACCGAGGATGAAGAGAAGGTAATTCCAAAGGACAGAACCTATACAATCCGCATCAGAGGAATGGAAGAGGTGGATGTAAAGGACATTGTATTAGGTAACGTAACTGCGGACGGAGAAGTTAACCTTCAGGTTTCCTATGATGTAAAGCTGAAAGAGGTTATGGTTAAGGTTAACGGCGTCGGTATCCGTGAGATTTCGTTAAATATCAAGAAAGTCGATAAATTAAACGTTTTACCGAATAAAAAAGAGATAATTTAATCGATTTTACATCAATCTCAGATAGAATATGCTTGTAAAGCGGCTATTTTCCGAACTGTAATGAGCAATGAAGATGTTGTGCGGATTGTAGCAAATTTACATGAAATGAAGTTAAATAAATCACTGTTTGGAGCGATTTTAGAGCAGTTAAGCTGTGATGTTTAGGCATTTTGCATAAAATATTTTTTTCAAAAAGAGAAAAAATGTATAATTCGCATAATAACGCTTGACACGTAGAGCTGTATGAAAGTGCAAAGATTGACGGTGCAAACAGCTTTATACAGTTTACCAAGATTACCTTCCCGTATATGTGGTTCATTACAACACCTTACCTGATTTCCAACCTGATTGGTAACTTTAATAACTTTGGTGTTATTTACTTCCTTACCGCAGGCGGACCGCTTACACTTGATTACTACAAGGGAGCAGGTAAGACAGACTTGCTGGTAACCTGGCTCTATAAGTTAACCAAGGATAGTAAGGATTATAACCTTGCGGCAACCATCGGTATTGTTATCTTTATTGTATCTGCAACCGTATCATGGGTTACATACTCAAGATCAAAAGCTTTGAAAAATGAGGAGGGATTCCAATAATGAAAAAGACGGTAATCGGATTAAATCTGAAATATTTCAAAGTAGCATTTATTGCAAGTATTCTGGCAGTATTAAGCATAATACTTCCTTTTGTAAACCTGGGCGGAGAGAGTATAGGAGTGCTCAGCGTCCTGTAGCAGCTGATGGGAGCAGGAGCTCTTGGAAAAGCAGGAATTGTATTAGTGGTAGGTCTTGTTGCTACCATATTGGTAATCGTATCGGCCGTCATCAGTTTTATCAATCCATCTGTTCTGTTGGCAAGATTATGGATTGTATTTGGCTGTATTCAGACCTTCTGTAATGTTGTAATGATGTTTGCAACAAAGGGTATGCTGGATGGCTCCGGAGCCTTTGTGGAGGCATTTCTGGTAAAGTATTTTGGTATCGGATATTGGATTGGGCTGGTTGTATCCTTTGTGGGATTATTTTTCACCATGAAGACTGCCAAGGTGAATCCGGGTTATATTCTGCTTACCATTATGAGCGTTATCTGGTTATTCCCGATTCTCTGGATTGTCATTACTTCATTCCGTGTAGAAACCGGATATTATGTAGGATATTTAATTCCGAAGGGCTTTACGCTTGACAATTATAAGGATCTGTTTGCAAATGAAAGTGTCATTCCGTTTGCAAAATGGTGGACGAATACCCTTATTGTTGCAAGTATTCAGTGTGTAATAAACACCCTTATTATTCTGGCAACCGCGTATGTATTAAGCAGAACCCGTTTTACCGGTCGTGTCAATTTGATGAAGATTATGCTTGTAATCGGTATGTTCCCGGGCTTCATGTCCATGGTTGCAGTATATAACATCTTAAAGGGAATGGGTCTTGCACAGACCTTGGTAGCTTTGGTTGTTGTAGGTGTTGCAGGTGCGGCAATGGGTTATCAGGTATGTAAGGGCTTCTTTGATACCATGCCGAAGTCACTTGATGAAGCGGCTATTATCGACGGCGCCACCAGATGGCATATTTTTACAAGAATTACGATTCCGTTAGCAAAGCCTATGATAATTTATACCATGTTAACTTCATTTTTGGGACCATGGTCAGACTTCATTTTCCCAAGTATGCTGTTAGGCGATAAGCAGGCTTCCTATACGGTAGCACTTGGTTTGAAGTGGTTAACAGACTTTAGAAGAATTGATGCTTACTATACTCAGTTTGCAGCAGGAGCAATTTTAGTTGCCCTTCCGATTGTTATCTTATTTATCTGGTTACAGAGATACTACGTGGAAGGATTATCAGGAGCTGTAAAGGGTTAAAGGAAAAAGAGAACAGGAGTAGATTTTGATTCTATTTCGGTTCTCTTTTTATTTTGAGCTGTATATTTGTCCCGTTTTAGGTTGTTATAAGAAATAACAGTAAAAATAAACAAATAACAGACAATTGATTGACTAGTAGCATAAATTGCAGTAAAATTAATCTAGATAAATTCGTGAAAGGAGTCGTCGGGACTATGAAATTTCAGCCTAAAATATCATTACCGAAGGTGAAGTTACCAAAGATAAACTTATCAAAGGATAAATTGCCAAAAGTAAAATTACCGGAATTAAAGCCTTCAGAGAAAAATAAATCGAAGAATAATCAGAATAAAAAACCAAATAGCAAATTACCACACCTGAATATCCGAATCGGCATGAAGGTAAAGCTGTCGATTACGGTAATTGTCCCGATGATTTGTATTATTGTGCTGGGTGTTACCTCCTACACGGAAGTATCTGTCAGTATGCAGGAGAGCTACGAGGACAGTGTTGAGAGTACGATGGCTCTGTCTGCACAATATCTCAATTCCGAGCTGGATAGTGGCAAGGCTCTGGCAGTACAGTATCTGCAGTCCGATGAGATGATGAAATATTTTACGGGAATCGGATTTGCCAGTGAATTTGAAAAAGCACAGTTTTACGATAAAACGAATGAAGAGCTTGTAACAAAGATTGCAACGGAGAAAATGCTTCAGGGTGTATTTATCATTCCGAATTCCAAGGGAACAGTTCTGATGCGTGCCAGTCAGGGTAAAAACGGTTTCCTAGAGGATATTCTGGCGGATGAGAATAATTACATAACCACAAAGGGAAAGTGGTATGCCAATCATGCCTTTATGGATGAGAAACTGAAAACCAATCCTAATGAGTATTTCCTGTCCTTTCAAATGCTGGCAATGGGAAATGCAGGCTGTGCCGTTATTGATATGAGCAGGGCAAGATTATTGGAGACGCTGTCGGAGATGAACACACAGGACAGCTTTTACAGCGGCATTGTATTAGAGACAGGCGGTCAGTTTGTTGTAAAGGGAAAAGAAGAAGTAGACTTTGACCTTGCCGGCTTACCGTGTTATCAGGAGATGGATCCGCAGCAGGAATCCGGAAAGAATTATACAGAGATAGACGGAGAAAAGTATCTGTATGCTTATAAGGTTGTTGGTGACACCGGAGTTACACTTTGTTCACTGATACCGTATAGTGCCATTATGGAATCGGCATATGATATCAGAACCTTGACAATTGCCATTGCGGTTGTTGCATGTATTGTGTCGCTTTGCATCTGTGTCGTTATTTCTCTTGGAATCACAGGTGCCCTAAAGACAGTAGGAAAAGGTCTTAAAAAGGTTGCAGAGGGTGATTTTTCAGGTAATGTACACGTTAAGAACAGAGATGAATTTGCAGATTTATCCCAAAATATTAACGGAATGATTGGCAATGTCAGCGGCCTGATATCCGAGGTAAGCAAGGTATGCGGAGATGTTGATGTATCTTCCGAGAAGGTGCGTAATAATGCGGAGAGCATGATTGAGGGTATTGATTCCGTTCATGAGGCACTGGGAAATATTGAAAAAGGTGCGGCAGGACAGGCCGAAGAAGCACAGCAGTGCCTGAGGAAGATGAATGAACTGTCTGATTCCCTTCTTGATATCCGTGATGGTATTCAGCAAATGACCGGTGCGTCAGAGGGTACCAAGAAGATGATTTTTGACGGTATCGAGATTATGAACGAGCTGACAGAGAAAACGGATAAGACGGATGAGATTACAGAGTTTTTGGCAGGGCATGTTTCACAGCTTAGTGATAAGTCAAGATTCATTCAGCAGTTTACAGGCGTAATCAATGAGATTGCCGAGCAGACGAATCTGCTTTCCCTGAATGCTTCTATTGAGGCTGCAAGAGCGGGAGAGCACGGAAGAGGCTTTGCGGTGGTAGCAGAGGAAATCCGAAAGCTTGCCGAACAGTCCGGAAAGGCAGCAGATGAAATTGCGCTGATTGTGAAGCAGATTGAAAATGAAGCAGCAGGAACAGCCAATGCAGTTGACGATACAAAGACAGTAGTTGGTCTTCAGAAGGAAATTGTAGGAAAAACCATCGATATGTTCTCGCAGATGGATCACAGTATGGAAGATATCGTTAAGATTATTGACGGTATTCAGGAAAAGCTTACCGTTATGGATTCCTTACGAGGCGAGACGCTGGAGGCGGTAGAGAATATTTCTGCGGTAACGCAGGAAACCGCGGCATCTGCAGTTTCTGTGTCTGAAAGTCTGCAAAAAGAGCTGAAAACAGCAAATGAGTTAAAGTCTTCCGCAGATGAATTAAAGGAAAACACGGATAATATGACACAACAGATTAATAAATTTACGATCTAGTGATTAACTTACAGCTCCGTCTAATATAGTGGAGCTGTCTTCTTATTACATAGGAAATTCCTATGCAATAAAATGCTCCGCAAGAATGCACACTCTTTGTTTTATACGGGTATTTGTTATTGACAGATAATAAATTGACAGACCATATATTGTGTACTAAAATGAGAAATAAAATCTTTTTTATGTAAGATTTATAGTAACTATTCAGAGTAAGATACTGAATCATTACGATTTAAATTGTTATTGAGAAGGTGTAACTATGAACAGAGCAAATACAGGGCATTATAACATCGCAATTGTAACCGGTAATACACAGTCTGATTATTCCGTAAAGCTGCTTGATGGAGCCTTTGCGGCTGCCAATGAGGAAGATGTTAACGTGATTCTGCTGACGGAACAGGAGGTTCCGTCTTATTGTGCTGATATCATTACCGGAAGTAAGACAGGAAATTACCGGTATCAGTTTTATTCTGTATATCAGTATGCAGATTATATCAAACCGGATGCAGCAATTATTACCTGCGGTTCTATTTCTCAGTTTTCCAATGATGAACAGAAGAAAAGACTTTTATCGAAGTTTTCCGATATTCCATACATTTTGCTGGAAGAGCAGCCAAAAGACGAGGATGAGATTTGCCTGTCTACGGATAACTATGCCGGAATGAAGGAATGTGTGGAGCATCTGATTGCAGACCACGGGTATAAAAAAATTACATATTTAAGCGGACCGGCCAGTCATCCTGATGCGCGGATTCGTTTGCAGGCGTATCTTGATGCAATGAAGGAGCATAATCTTACAGTTACGGATACCATGATAGCTTATGGCGATTATACGAATTATGTGGAAGATAAGGCACTATACCTGTTGGAGCATAATCCGGGAATTGAGGCAATTGTTGCGGCAAATGATGCCATGGCAACCTCCTGTTACCGTGCGTGTACTTCCAATAATCTGATTGTAGGCAAAGATATTGCGATTACCGGCTTTGATGATATCAGTGCGGCATGTACGATGAATCCGCCGCTTACGAGTGTATCTCAGGATGTGTACCAGCTTGCCTATGAAGCGGTAAAAAGGGCAGTTTCTATTTGTATGGGTAATCGGGAAAAGTCCGGATACCTGCCTACCATATTGCAAAAGCGTGGCTCCTGCGGTTGTGCGGAGGCTAATTTCTTTGCGGAGGAAAACTGGCAGAATAAGAGTGTAGAGACCTTTATCCAAGAACTGACTCACAATATAGCACCGAATATTTTTGCATCCATTTACAATAAAAAGGAATACCGGCATTTGGAAAAGGCATTAGAGCACTATTTTAACTATATATATGAAACTGTTTTTCTGCATCCGGATAAAGAATACCGTATGGAGTATTTATTGGAAGACCTGAAAAAATTGACGGTTAGTCCGCGCTTGTCCAATGCGTTATTACAGGAAAAAATCGTGCAGGGACTTCAAGTGCTTGGAAAAATGGCAGACAGCAGTCATGCAAAGGAACAGATTACTTCCATTATTTCCACAACACAGCAATTTTTAAGCTCTATTCAGATTAAAAAGCTGGAGCAGGAGATTGCCATGTCGGACAGAAAGGCATGGTTTGTTCCAACCTTTACCAGAGATCTGGTTAGTGAAGTGTACATGTCTGATATGAAAAGTATATTTTACCATGTTATGACGGAACTGCAGAAAATGATTGTAAGGAGCGCGTACTTTTTCCTATATGACAAACCGATTATTCACGAACCTGATGAATTGATTTCTTTCCCGGAACAGATTGGTCTGACGGCTTACTTTGATTCACGGGAAATGAAGTTTTATAAGAGGGGCGAACAGCCGAGATTTTCCAATATCAGAGGCTTTATGCAGTTTATTGACGGTAAAGAAGCAGTAACGCTGGTACCGGTTGTGCTGTTTTCAGGCAAGATGCAGTACGGTATTGCATTATGTGATGTTAATCGTGAGGATATTTCCTTTATACAGATTTGCTGTCTCCAGATAGGAACCCTGCTCCACTTTTTTGAGATGAGCCGTATGGAGCAGCAGGCACAGCTTGAACTGCAGAATTCGTTGAGTCTGATTGAAGAAAAGAATAATATCCTAAGCTTCCTGTCGGAGTATGACGAGCTTACCAAGCTGATGAACCGAAGAGGCTTCTTTGAAAAGGCATTGGACCTATACAAGTGTAATTACGGGAAAATGGCATATCTGATAGAGGGTGACCTTGACCATTTAAAGGAAATCAATGATGAATACGGTCATGCGGAAGGTGATTTTGCGATTCAGAATGTGGCTGAGAGATTTATCTCGCTTCTGCCGGAACATACAATCTGCGGCAGGCTCGGAGGCGATGAATATATTGCCTTTGTGGTAACGGAAGAGGAGGACTTTGAGACACGAATTAAGGCTGCCTTTGACAAGGCGGGAAGAGAGTTTAATGACAGCTGTAAAAAGCCGTATTATATCGAAGTTTCCATGGGAATACGGAAATGTACATGTAATCAGCAGACAGATTTTAATGAGGTGATAAAACAGGCAGATATACATTTATACGAAGCAAAGAAGCATAGAAGGAAAAGTGTAAAAAGGTAGGGAATAAAGGAGTGAATTGTTATGAGAGAGACAATGAAACAGTTACCCAAGTTCAAAATCACTAAGAAAGAGAAAAAAGAGAAAAAGAAAGTCAGAATATGGACATTTTCCAGACGCTTACTGGCACTATGTCTGTTGCCGATGGTTATTATCTGTGTAGTCATTGCATCAGTCAGCACGGCAACATTAAAGAACAGCATTGAGAGTCAGATGGAGGATTCCTTGCAGATTATTGCTACTGCGGTCAGCGAAACGTATACCAATTTGTATGAGGGTGACTATACCGTTGACTTTGTAGGAAAGGTTCGTAAGGGTGATACGGTCATTAGTGGCGAATATCGACTGCTGGATGCGCTGAAGGAGGGAACAGGCTTTGATGTATCTCTGTTGTTTGGAAATTCCAGATTAATCACTTCTGTTGCAAAGGAAAACGGAGCAAGGGCAAACGGTACGCCGGTGGACAAAGCGGTTTATAAGGAAATTGAAGACGGCAGCAGAAAGTTTTATGACAATTTGGAGATTCAGGGCAGAGAATGTTATGTTCTTTATGTACCACTGATTAATACAGATGGCTCAGTCATAGGAAGTATTGAGGTATCCAAGGAAAGCGCAAGTATTCAGCAGGCAATTAATGAACAGGTGGCCAGCATTGTAGTTATTTCACTTGTTTTATGTGTCATTGCAGTTGCTTTGGTCAGCATACTGTCAAGAATCATGGTTAAGCAAATGAGTAGAATCAAAAAATTCCTGGAAAGCCTCATTGGCGGTAATCTGCATAATGAACCAAATACAAAAGATATGAAGGCAAATGATGAGCTGGGAGATATTTACAGAAGCATCGTAAAGCTACAGAATACCTTTATGGATATCGTGAAAGAGATTAAGTATTCCTGTGATGATTTAATCAACGCAGCAGGTAAGTTCACTGATATGGCGAAAAATACCGCAGAGGCGGCAGACGGTGTTAAGGTGGCAGTAGAGGAAATCTCAAACGGTGCAAGAAGTCAGGCGGACGGTACGGCATCGGCACATGATAATGTGTCCATGATTAGTGAACAGATTGGACTGATTATGCAGGAAGTAGACGACATGGCAGAGTATGCCTCTGATATGTCTGCAAAGGAAAAGGAATCAGAAGAAATTATCGGAGAGCTTTCTGTATCAAGTGACCATACAAAAGGCTCCGTATTAAAGGCAACAGAACAGATGGCTCTGATGGATAGTGCGGTAAAGGATATCAAGAAGGCAGTGGAAATGATTCAGGATATTGCGGATGAAACAGATTTACTGTCCTTGAATGCCAGCATTGAAGCAGCCAGAGCGGGTGAAGCAGGAAGAGGCTTTGCTGTTGTTGCAGAACAAATCAGTAAGCTTGCTCTTCAGTCAGAAGAATCCAGTAGAGATATCGAACGTATTCTTGCTGAGATTACTGCAATTTCTGCAAAGATGGTTAATGTTATGGGTGAGGTGCGTGAAAATATGGATGCTCAGCAGAACAAGCTGGACGAAACACGTATTACCTATCAGGCAGTGTCTGACGGTGTAGAAAAGTCTTTGGAAAATATCAGCAATATCAAGGAGAAGATTGATGTATTAAATGCCTCAGGCGAATCCATCAGCGGTGTTGTAGAGGATCTGGCTTCCATTTCGGAGGAAAATGCAGTAACGGCATTGAACACAATGGAAACATCACAGCACATGAATGATACCATGCAGAAGATACAGGATTCCTCCAAGGAACTGCTGCAGCTTGCAGACAGACTGCAGGAAGCGGTAGGAAGCTTTGTAGTATAGCAGGCTGTGACATAGGGACGTACATAACAGATATGATGAATACGCGTATTCATCATATCTTTTTTTGTGTGCTGGAAAAACCTTCAAATAGTCAGAAAAGTAAACTTTGTATATGAATTTGACATTTTTATTATGAATTTGATTTTTTAAAAGGCACGAATTTGATATTTTAGGTAGTATAAATATGCTATGTTGGCAGAAGTGGCTAAAGATAGTTTTTTAAAAGGAGAATCGGATTATGATGAAGAGAAAATTAATGATGGGAGCTATGGTTGCGGTTATGGCACTGGCGGCTACAGGCTGCGCCGGGTCAAAGAGTGGGGAGTCTGCTGAGACGACAGCTACTGTACAGGAAACTGAAACTGCGGCTGAGGTTGAGACAGAAGCAAAGACTGAAGAAACGAAAAAGGATACATCTGAGGATGAGTGGGTGGATAACAGTGATGAACTGCTGGCACAGGGATATAAGCTTGTTTGGGAGGACCATTTTGAAGGTACCGAGCTGAACATGGATGACTGGAACTATGAGTACCATGAGCCGGGCTGGGTTAATAATGAGCTTCAGGAATATGTAGATTCTGCGGAAAATATCTATGTTGAGGACGGTAAGTTGGTAATTAAGGCTGTTAAGACGGAGGAAAACGGTCAGGTATCTTATACCTCAGGAAGAGTCAATACGCAGAATAAGCATGATTTCAAATACGGAAGATTCGAAGCAAGAATCAAGGTTCCGAGCGGACAGGGATTTTTACCTGCCTTCTGGATGATGCCGACAAATGAGAATCTGTACGGACAGTGGCCAAAGTGTGGTGAAATCGATATTATGGAGGTTCTTGGAAATGCGACTACAGTAAATCATGGAACCATCCATTACGGAGAACCGCATGCATCTTCACAGGGAAGTGCTGCTCTGTCTTTGGATGATTATTCCAGAAAGTATCATGTTTTTGCCTGTGAGTGGGAGCCAAGTGAAATCCGCTGGTATGTAGACGGAAAGTTATATCACAGAGTAAGTGAATGGTATACAAAGAGAGAAGGCTTTGGTGAAACAACCTATCCGGCACCGTTTGACCAGCCATTTTATATGATTTTAAATCTTGCAGTTGGCGGAGACTGGCCGGGAAATCCTGAGCCGGATGCTGTATTTGGAGAAAATGCAGAGCTTAAGGTTGACTTTGTCCGTGTATTCCAGAAGGACAGCTATGATGAAAATGTAACTATGCCTGTTAAGGAAGTGAAGTTACCGGAACCGGATGAAACAGGAAATTTCGTAAAGAATTCCAATTTCCCTGCAGAAGAGGATATCAATGACGGCAAGGATTGGAAATTCCTTCTTGCAACAACAGGTGATGCAACTGCAGAGATTGTAGACAATACTTTACATATTGCAACAACAAATGCGGGAGATGTAGATTACAGCGTACAGGTTTTACAGGCAAATATCCCGGTAGAAAAGGGTTATCAGTACCGTCTTTCCTTTGATGCATGGGCATCTGAGGCGCGTACCATGATTACAGCCATTACAGCTCCGAATAATAACTGGGTTCGTTACTTCCCGGATACAAAGCTTGACCTGACAACACAGAAGCAGAATTATGTCTATGAATTTACGATGACAGACAAGACAGATGCAACTGCAAGAGTAGAATTCAATCTCGGAAATCAGCCTTCTACAGCTGATGTTTATATTACAAATGTCAGATTTGAAAAGGTATCTGACGGAGCGGTAATAGAAGAGTCTAAGACTGTATTGCCGGATGGCAACTACGTTTATAACGGAGCATTCCAGCAGGGAACAAACAGAATGGATTACTGGACTGTTGAGAGTCAGTGTGACGGAACAGAGGCAGTTGTAACAAATGAAAACAATATCAGAGAATTAAAGGTAACCGTTCCTGAAACAGTAACCGGTCTTGAACAGGTAATTGTAAAGCAGGATGAGCTGGCAATCAGCGAGAACAAGGAATATGTATTAAGCTTTGAGGCTTATGCAGATACAGAAAAGACGATTAAGACAACCGTTGCGGGACAGACCTTCGAAAGTGCGCTTACACTAAAAAAACAAGAGTTTAAGTATAAATTTGACACCAAGGAAAAGTTGACAGATAAGGTATTGCAGTTTATGCTTGGTGTTGGCGGTACAATTAACGTTGATAATGTTCGTATTCAGGAAGACTGTTTACTGATTAACGGCGACTTCTCAAACGGAATGACAGCCTATGAAGTATATACCTACACAGCAAGTGATGTAAGCTATGTGGTGGACAGTCTGAATGAGGATAATGCATTTAGTATTGATATCAGCAACACAGGAGATATTGACTGGAAGATTCAGTTAAAGCAGTATAATATTAATCTGGAAAAGGGCAAGAAGTACAGCATCAGCTTTGATGCAAAATGTTCTATGGACAGAAAGATGATGTATGCTTTACAAAGAGACGGCTCTGCAGATGATGACTGGACAGCATATTCAGGCTCACAGATTATAGACCTTACAAGTGATTATCAGACATTCTCACATGTTTTTGAGATGACCTATGATACCGACCCTGCAACAATCCTCAGCATTACCATGGGTGCGGTAGAAGGTATACAGCTTGATGAGAAGCATACGATTCGTATCGACAATATCAAGCTTGAGGAGATAAAGGAGTAAGTAATGAAAGAAATCGTATTTTTAAACAATGACGGAACCTTTGCGATGAACCAGCCGGAGAATTACAGCTATTTGTATTTTCCGATTGCAGGCGAAAGGGGCATTAAGGGTGCAGTGACACCCAGCCTTGGCGGAGATATCAAGCTTAACCAGAATGCATTTATCATGGAGCCGGTAAGCTCAGAGAATCTTCACAATAACCGTTCCGGAAGAAACTTCTGGTGCGATGTAAAGGGCTGGGGAAAGTGGTCTGTTGCAGGCATGTCCGCAGAAGAGGAAAGAAAGAAGTTCACACAGTATCAGGACAGAAGTGAACTGGCAGCAGGTCTTATGTGGCACAGCATCATCAGAAGCTCTTCGAAATATCAGATGACTGCAAAGGTAATCTCCTTTGTTCCGCTGGATCATAATGTGGAGATTATGCATGTAAAGATATACAATGACAGCAAGATGAAGCAGACAATCACACCGACAGCAGTGGTTCCGATTTACGGCAGAAGTGCTGATAATATCAGAGACCACAGACATGTAACCTCTCTGCTTCACAGAATTACTACTACCGAATACGGTGTTCAGGTAAAGCCGACACTGTCCTTTGATGAGAGAGGACATCAGAAAAATAATGTGACATATTTTGTATGTGGCGTTTCCGGTAATGGTGCAAAGCCTGTTTCCTTCTTCCCGACAGTGGATGAGTACATAGGAGAAGGCGGAAGTTATACATGGCCTTATGTGATTATGACTGACCAGCCGGGTGTACCGGCAGGTACAAGCTACAGCGGAAGAGAGGCAATCGGTGGTATTCAGTTTGAGTCAGTTACACTGGAGCCGCAGGAGTGCAAGTCTTATACCGTTATCATTGGTGCGACAGAGCAGCCTGAAGAAATCGAGGAAATGATTCGTGCCTTTGATTCTGAGCAGAAGGTAATGGAAGCCTTAGAGGATACCAAGGCATACTGGCAGGATCAGGTTAATGTAAGATATTACACAGGTAACAGAGATTTTGATAATTTTATGCGTTGGGTAAGCTTCCAGCCGTTTTTAAGAAGAATTTACGGCTGTTCCTTCCTTCCGCACCATGACTATGGTAAGGGCGGAAGAGGCTGGCGTGATTTATGGCAGGATTGCCTTGCATTATTAATCATGAATCCTGACGGTGTTCGCCAGATGATTGTAGACAATTACGGCGGTGTTCGTATGGACGGTTCCAATGCAACCATTATCGGTGAAAAGCAGGGACAGTTTATTGCAGACAGAAATAACATCACCCGTGTATGGATGGATCATGGTGTATGGCCATTCATGACAACAAAGCTTTACATGGATCAGACCGGAGATGTGGAGATTCTGAATGAAGAGGTAAAGTACTTCAAGGATCGCCAGATTGAGCGTGGTACCGCAATCGATGAAGAGTGGAATCCACAGTATGGAGAAATCCAGAAAACGCAAAACGGTGCAGAATATACAGGAAGTATCTTAGAGCATTTATTGTTACAGCATCTGTGTGCATTCTATGAGGTTGGTGAGCACAATCACATGAGACTTCGCGGTGCAGACTGGAATGATGCGCTTGATATGGCAAACGAGCGTGGTGAAAGCGTTGCCTTTACCAGTGCGTATGCAGGCAACTTCAAGGATCTTGCAAAGTATCTGGGCATCTTAAAGGAGCGCACCGGAATTGATTCCGTAGAGCTTTTGGAAGAGATGCAGGTTCTGTTAGAGGACAGCAACGAGCTTTATGACAGCATAGATGCAAAGAAGGAGCTGTTACAGAAGTACGTTTCCCTTTGCAGACACAATATCAGTGGCAAGAAGGTCAAGGTAAGTGTGGATGCACTGATTCAGAATCTGGAGCATAAGGCAGACTGGATGATGGAGCATATCCGTAAGAATGAGTGGGTAACCGATAATGAGGGCAACGGATGGTTTAACAGCTACTATGATAACAGCGGAAGAGCTGTTGAGGGTGTCTTCGAGCAGGGTATCCGTATGATGTTAACAGGTCAGGTATTTACGATTATGAGTAATACTGCCAATGAGAAGCAGGTTAGGGATATCTGTAAGAGTGCAGATACCTATCTGTATGAAAGAAGCGTTGGCGGATACCGCTTAAATACAGACTTCCATGAGGAGAAATTTGACTTGGGAAGAATGTTCGGTTTCGCATACGGTGATAAGGAAAACGGTGCCGTATTCTCTCACATGACCGTTATGTATGCAAATGCTCTTTACAAGAGAGGCTTTGTTGAGGAAGGTCACAAGGCATTACAGACGCTTGCAGATACTGCGCTGAACTTCAGTGTCAGCAAGATTTACCCGGGTATTCCTGAGTACTTCGACGGCAAGGGAAGAGGTATGTACCACTATCTGACAGGTGCAGCAAGCTGGTATATGCTTACCATGATTACCGAGGTATTCGGTGTACACGGTGAGGTAGGAAACCTTGTCATCGAGCCGAAGCTTGTAAAGGATCAGTTTGATGAAGACGGCTTTGCTTCCCTTCAGGTCAACTTTGGACATAAGCATTTTGATATTCGTATTCATAACAAGAAGAGCCTGCCATATGGTGAATACAAGGTAGGAAGTGCTGTATGTGAAGGTGTAGCTGCTCTGACTTGTGAAGAGAATCGTGTAGTAATCGAAAAGGCAGCCTTAGCGGCCTTGGACGATTCCGTTCATCAGATTGTGGTGGAGTTGGTATAAAAATAAAGAGGGTACGAAAGCAGTTCCCTTGCTAATAACAAAAGAATGTGAAACGACTGTGCGAAAGCACGGTCGTTTTTCGTTGCGAAAGTCAGGCAAGCGATATTGTGCTTTTCATGCAAACTTTTGCAGTTGCTGAGGATATATGTAAATGATAAAAAATATGAAAAACTTCTAGTAGTATTATTGACTTGTGATATACTGTGTAGTACGATGTATATAAGATAAGGAGGGTATTATGGATTTAGATGAATGGAAATCGCAAATAAAGAGAGGAACATTGGAATATGCAATTTTACTTATGATAAATAAAAGAGATTGTTATGGCTATGAAATTATGAGTGAGTTGGACAACTATTCTATATTGTCAGCAAAAGAAAATACAATATATCCACTTTTGAGAAGGTTGTTGAAGGAAGAATTTCTTGTTTCATATTGGAAAGATACGATGGAAGGGTTACCTGCAAGAAAGTATTATTATATAACAGAGAAAGGCAAAGAATATATTGATTGTATGAATATAGAGTGGAGTAACATGATTGATGCAATGAGAGAGATTAAGGGAGAATAGAAATGTACGATAATATGAAAGAGTATTTATGTGACGTTGAAAAGTATTTAAAACCGCTATCAGCGGAGGATAGGTTGGATATCATAAAGGAAATTGAAAGCAGTGCTGTGGAATTACAAAAAGATAAGAACTTGTCATTTTCTGAGCTGTTAGAACGACTGGGAACACCAAAAGAGTTAGCCAGAGCATATTTAGGTAATATGATAGCAAATGATGAAGAAAAGGGGTTGGGTAAGATATGTCAATTGGTTGCATTTTATACTGTAACGAGTTTGGCAGGAATGTTTATTATACCTTTTACCAGTATCGCATCTGTAACATTTTTTGCATGTGCGATTATTCTTCCTTTTGCCGGAATCATCAAATGGGGTGGCTCACTTTTAGGTTATGATATAGCAAATATTATGGTTCAGTTTGGAACTTTTATTGCTACACCTTTCCAAGTTTTTGTGGTTTCAATTGTTTTGGCAGTAATTTCTTGGATATTAGGAAAAGTGTTATGGAAGTTGATGATTTGCTATATAAAGGGTGTTGCTGTAAAAGCACAAAAAATAAAATTGTAAGGAATAAGGCGTATGAGAACAAAAAAAGTGACGGTATCAATTATATTAAGTTTATTGGCGCTTATTATATCTCAAGTGTTGGCACAAGTAATTGCAAGTATATTTTTATTAGTTAAAGTGCCGGTGTTTATTTGTAATATATTGGCAAGTTTTTTATATATAGGATTTGCTTTTGGGTTTATCAAAGTGTTATGTACAAAGTACCTCAAGGAAGATATGTCAGATTATGATATTCCTAAATTTAAAATAAAAATAAGGTGGATAATAGTTGCGATATTTTTACCGATTCTTATTAGCGTAATTTATTTATTTTGTAGTGGTTCATTTGAAGAAAATATTGTCGATTTGGACACTAAATTATCAATACTATCTGCAGGTGTTTTTTATACGGGATTCGGTGCGGGAATTGTTGAGGAAATGGTTTTTCGAGGAATAATTATGAATGTTGTTGAAAAAAGATTTAACAAGAAAGTTGCAATTATTGCGCCTTCGTTATTATTTGGTCTTGTACATACAATTGGCATGGATTTTGAATTATTGAGTTTTCTTATGGTAATTTTGGCAGGAACAATGGTAGGAATTATGTTTTCATTCATTGCGACAGAATCAAAATCCATTTGGAACAGTGCGATTGTTCATGCAGTGTGGAATATTGTTATAAGTGGTGGTATTTTAAGCATTGGAACAACATTTGACGAATACTCATTATACAGTTATGTATTGCAATCAGATTCTTTCCTTTTGACAGGTGGGGAATTTGGTATTGAAGCATCTATTATTGCAATAGGCGGATATTGCCTAATCAGTTTATTGGCAAGATATTGGGAAAATTAACATTGTCATAATTCTATTTAGTTTATATTCAGTATTATGACTATGAAACGAGGAAATTTACATGTATGAATATTGTCCCATGGGAATTAATTGGGAACTAGATGATTTTGTATCATTTACGGGAGAGAAATTTGAAAAATTTATCAATCTTATTCTTGAAAAATCGGATACTTTTTCACTTATACTTCAACGCTGGTTAGAGGGTAGGGATGTAGAGTTAGAAAAAGCTCTTGAACCATATAAAATAAAGCAATATGTTACACCGACATGGTACGGGTATTATGCGATTGGTATACCGATTGACGAGTTGCCGTTAAAGACAATCTATTTGTATGAGGCTAATGAGGATACAAAGAAAATATTACTTAACCATATAGATGATTTGTTCCTGAATAAATTAGAAAATGATACACTTATTGAGCAGAGAATATCTCTTGAAGATATAAACTTTTTTAATGGTGAAACGTGGATATTAGGTACCGTTTCACATGAAAAAATCGCAACTTTATACAATACGGATGATTCCTTTGATGCTTTGTTAAAAGAAATAGGAAACTGGAAGAAAATAAATAAATCCGATTCATTGAAGATACCTGATTTTTTATCTGATTGATGATGGGGTGAGTGTATAAAAATAAATATGTTATGTAGGGAGAATGTCAGAATAAGGCGTTCTTCTTTTTATTACAGTGGAGAATTTGGTATTGAAGCATCTATTATTGCAATAGGCGGATATTGCCTAATCAGTTTATTGGCAAGATATTGGGAAAATTAACATGGTCATACAAAACAATTTACTTTTGACAGATTGAATGGTCGAAACATTCTACATTTTTGGGTGTTGAATTAAAACATATTGTTACAAAATGGGGGAGGCTGTGAAAAAGCACTTAGCGGGAAGGTAGTCCCTTGTTAATAATCGATATAGGTATCTTAAATAGGTAAAGGTATTGTTTGATTATTAGCACGCCACGCCGGAAGCTACTGCTTTCGAGCGGTGTATGGCAAGACGTAAAAATGTGGAATTAGTAGTAAGTAACGGTGTATAGTCAAGAAATGGTTGACATTCCATATTATATGAATTAAAATGTGTTTTCGTTACACCTAAAATAGCATAGGTGCAACCAATCATATTTTTAGCTAGGGAAACGCTGATTAATACAGCCTAAACATTTCCCTTATACTGTTATTTATA
>CAYLWP010000007.1:0-29773 GCA_964387365.1 uncultured Roseburia sp.
TATCTGCGAGCATCCATGTGAGGCAAGATGTCGTAGAAATATGGTAGATGATGCAGTTAATATCAGAGGACTCAAGCGTATGGCTGCAGACCTGGCAGGTAAGGTGGCACCACCGGCATGTCAGCCGTCCACCGGCAAGAAGGTTGCTATCGTAGGTGGAGGTCCGGGCGGACTGAGTACTGCTTACTATTTACAGCTGATGGGACATCAGGTAGTAGTGTATGAGATGCTTCCGAAGCTTGGCGGTATGCTGCGTTACGGTATTCCGAACTACAGACTGCCTAAGGACAGACTGGATGATGATATCAATGCTATTTTAGAGACCGGTGTACAGGTAAAGTATGGTCTTCGTATCGGTATTGATATTACGATTGATGAATTAAGAGAACAGTACGATGCTGTGTTAATTACCATTGGTGCCAGCACGGATAAAAAGCTTGGCATTGAGGGTGAGGATGCAACGGGCGTGATTTCCGCAGTGCAGTTCCTGCGTGATGTCGGAAAGGATAATGCAATCGATCTGGCAGGTCAGGAGGTTTGCGTCATCGGAGGCGGTAACGTATCCATGGACGCAGTAAGAACAGCGGTAAGACTTGGTGCCAAGAAGGTAAGCATTGTTTACCGCAGAAGAGTTGCCGATATGACAGCGCTCAAGGATGAGATTGAGGGTGCCATTGCAGAGGGTGTTGAGGTTCAGACCCTGAAAGCACCTGTTAAGATAGAAACAGATGAGAATAATCAGGTTAAGGGACTCTGGGTACAGCCACAGATGATTAGTAAGATCAGGGATGGCCGTGCCGGAGTAAAGGCAACCGGTGAAGAGGATATTATGATTCCGTGCCAGACAGTAATCGTTGCTGTCGGTCAGGATATCGAGTACCAGCACTTTGCGGAGGCGGGTGTTCCGGTTAATCGCGGTGTGCTTCAGACAGGAAGACACGGAGGCTTTGATTTATTGCCGGGTGTTTTTGCAGGCGGAGACTGTGCAACAGGTCCTTCAACCGTAGTCAGGGCAATCGGTGCAGCTAAGGTTCTTGCGGCAAATATTGATGAATATCTCGGATTTCATCATGTTATCTCCAGCGAGGTGGAGGTACCGAAGCCTAATATGGAGGACAGAGATCCTTGCGGACGTGTGAACATCACGGAGCGTGAGGCTTGTCAGAGAATTTGCGACTTCGAAGGTGTTGAATTGCCAATGACAGAGGCAGAGTGCAGACAGGAAGCATCAAGATGTCTGCGCTGTGACCACTTTGGTTATGGAATACTGAAAGGAGGACGTGAGACAATATGGTAAAGCTGACAATAGATCAGAGACAGGTGGAGGTTCCGGAAGGAAGCACCATTATGGATGCTGCCAATCATGTGGGGATTCCGATACCGAAGTTATGTTTTTTAAAGGATATTAATGAAATCGGCGCATGCCGTGTGTGTGTTGTCGAGATTGAGGGTAAGGAGAAGCTCGTTACCTCTTGTAATAATCTGGTTGAAGAGGGAATGGTAATCCATACAAACAGCCCTAAGGTTCGCAGAAATCGTAAAAAGACGGTAGAGATGATTTTATCCCAGCACAACAGCAACTGTGTAACCTGTGCCAGAAACAGAAACTGCTCCTTACAGACAATAACAAGAGATTTGAATATTTTAGAGGTTCCTTATGAGAAGGAACTGCAGCCGCTTCCGTGGAATAAGAACTTCCCGCTGATTCGTGACGCAGATAAGTGTATCAAGTGTATGCGTTGTATTCAGGTCTGCGACAAGGTTCAGGGCGTAAAGGTATGGGACGTAGAGGGTACCGGTTCCAGAACAGATGTCTATGTAACGGGTAACAGAACGATTGAAGAGTCTGATTGTACACTGTGCGGTCAGTGTATCACCCATTGTCCGGTAGGCGCGTTGCGTGAGCGTGACGATACGGAAAAGGCATGGTGGGCAATCGAGAACAAGAAAAAGGTTACGGTTGTTCAGGTTGCTCCGGCAGTTCGTGCCGCATGGGGTGAGAGCTTTGGTCTGAAGCGTGAAGATGCAACGATGGGTAAGATTGTTGACGCGCTGAAGAGAATGGGCTTCGATTATGTATTTGATACCGTGTTTACGGCGGACCTCACCATTATGGAGGAAGGTAATGAGTTCGTGGAACGCTTCACCAAGGGAGACACGAAGCAGATGCCGATGTTTACCTCCTGCTGTCCGGGCTGGTTACGCTATGTGAAGTCACAGTATCCTCATCTGGTACCGAGACTTTCCAGTGCAAAGTCACCACAGCAGATGTTTGGCGCCATCATGAAGAGCTATTTTGCAAAGAAAATCGGTGTTGCACCGGAGGATATGGTTACGGTTTCCATTATGCCTTGTGTTGCCAAGAAGGGCGAGAGTAATATGGAGCTGTACTATGAAGAGTATGCAGGACATGATGTGGATATCGTACTGACTACCAGAGAGCTGAACAGAATGATCCGTATGGCTCATATTAACCCGAAGACACTGCAGGAAGTGCCTTGCGATAATCCGATGTCAGACGGAACCGGAGCCGGTGTTATTTTCGGTACAACCGGCGGTGTTATGGAGGCAGCGCTTCGTTCCGCATATTATCTGATTACCGGTTCCAATCCGGATGCAGATGCCTTCAAGGAAGTACGAAGCAGCAGAGAACAGGTTAAATGGAAGGAATCCGAGATTCAAATCGGAGATATCACGATAAAAACAGCAGTTGTTAACGGGCTTGGCAATACGAGAGAACTGATTAGGGCCTTAGAGTCAGGAGAGGTTCATTATGATTTCGTGGAAGTCATGGCATGTCCGGGAGGCTGTGTAGGCGGCGGCGGACAGCCAATCAAGGATGGCGCGGAGCTTGCAACCTCCAGAAGCAAGAATCTTCGCAGTCTTGACGAAAAGGCAGCGCTTCGTTTCTCCCATGAGAACGAGGCGGTTATGAAGCTTTACGAGGAATTCCTTGAAAAGCCGTTGTCCCATAAGTCACACATGCTGTTACATACAGATCATCAGGCTTGGGAAATGCCAAGAAGTAGTAGATAAGTAATAGATAACATAAAAATTCCCTTTTCAATTATCAGAATTCAGTGTATGCTGAATATAGGCTGATAACAGGAAAAGGGGATTTTTTTTATGGCAGTAAAAATATTTGCAATGACACACAAGGAATTTGACGTACCGGATAATCCGATGTATATACCGCTTCATGTAGGGCATAAGCAGGCAAAGGCGGAGTTTGGTTATTGGGGAGATGATACAGGGGACCATATTTCGGATTTGAACTGCTATTATGCTGAATTATCAGGGGTATACTGGGTATGGAAGAATTATCATGAGGCTGAGTATGTGGGAATCTGCCATTACCGCAGATTTTTAACAAGTGAAGAGGGATATGTCTTTTCCGAGAAGCAGTATGAGCAGATTCTGCAGGAGTATGACATTGTCACTACAAAGCAGCTGGAGCTTCCCAACTCCTATTATTACGGCTTTGGAGCGCATCACAGGATAGAGACTCTAGATGAAACGGGAAATATTATTCGGGAAATGTATCCGGAATATTATGATGCGTTTATCGACCTTGTACATAAAAATAAGACGTATTTTGGGAACATCATGGTCGCAAGGAAGTCCTTATTTGATGAATATGCCGGGTGGCTCTTTTCTATTTTTTTTGAACTGCAAAAAAGAATAGATCTGACCTTTGAGGATGATTATCATAAGAGAGTGTTTGGCTTTATTTCAGAGTTTTTGCTGTATGTGTGGGTGACGGTCAGAAAGCTCAGAGCATATGAGTGCCGTGTCGCCATTATCGGTGAAAAGATGGAAACAAGAGAGATTAAGGAGCGGATGGCTGACTTCTTTGCACTAAAGGATGCAGCAGGCGCAAAGGAATACTTTGCCCGGTGTCTTAAGATACGTCCGGATGTATTGATGGAAGCATCGGATATTACGGGTGAATGCAAGCTCTGCCTGCAGGCGGTGTCCACAGCCAATCTGGAGCTGGAGAGCAGTGGTACAAGCTTTCTTGACATACGAAACGGATATCAGGAGGTAATTTCCTTTTTCCGTAGGCTGAATGCAATCGTGCAAAAGGCTGTTCGCGGTGAGTCGAAGGATATAGACGGGGACAAGGCGTGGCTTGGCAGAGAAAGGGTAAGTGATATTGCTCTGCTGGCATCAATCCGTATTCATGCCGTTACGGAAGAAGAGCGAAACAGGGCATGGGAATCCCTGACACAAAGTTAGAACGTTTGGGGTATTCAAAAAAAGAAAAAAATGGTATACTGTATACTAGATATGTTAACAAACGGAGGGGATAGAAATGAAAATTGCAGTAGCAGGAATCGGATATGTAGGTTTGTCAAATGCCATTTTACTGGCGCAGCATCATGAAGTAACAGCTGTGGATGTATTTCAGGAAAAGGCTGATATGATTAATAACAGAAAATCTCCGATTATCGATAAAGAGATAGAAGAATATCTGGCAACCAGAGAGCTTAACCTTACGGCAACAACAGACGGCGCAAGTGCATACAAGGATGCGGAATATATTATTATTGCGACACCAACCAATTATGATCCGGATAAGAACTACTTTGATACCGGTTCCATTGAGACGGTAATTGAGCTTGTGTTACAGGTAAATCCAAATGCGGTGATGGTTATCAAGTCAACCATTCCGGTAGGATATACAAGGTCTGTCAGAGAAAAATATGGTATTGATAATATTATCTTCTCACCGGAATTTCTGCGTGAGGGAAGGGCATTATATGACAACCTGTACCCTTCCAGAATTATCGTGGGAGAGCAGTCAAAAAGAGCAGAGGTGTTTGCGGATTTATTAAAGGAAGGTGCAATCAAGCAGGATATACCGACGCTGTTTACCAATGAGACAGAGGCAGAGGCAATCAAGCTGTTTGCCAATACCTATCTGGCGCTTCGTGTTGCCTACTTTAATGAGCTTGATACCTATGCAGAGGTCAGAGGCTTAAATACAAAGCAGATTATTGAAGGCGTTTGTCTTGACCCGAGAATCGGAAATCATTACAACAATCCTTCCTTTGGCTATGGCGGATATTGTCTGCCGAAGGATACCAAGCAGCTTAGAGCCAATTATGAAAATGTACCGAATAACATTATTTCCGCCATCGTGGATGCAAACAGAACAAGAAAAGACCATATTGCAGATATGATTATGGCAAAGAAGCCACAAATAGTCGGTATCTACCGCTTAACCATGAAAACAGATTCGGATAACTTCAGACAGTCCTCAATCCAGGGCATTATGAAGCGAATCAAGGGAAAAGGCATTGAAGTAGTAGTATATGAGCCGGCTTTGAAGGAGGACAACTTCTTCAATTCCCGAGTAATTCGTGATATCGAAGAATTTAAAAAGATTTCCGATGTTATTGTTGTGAATCGTGTGACCGATGAACTGGAAGATGTGAAGGAGAAACTTTATACCAGAGATTTATATCAGAGAGATTAGATTATCTAATCTCTCTCGTGAACCAAGTGATAAGCTTCCGCAATAATATCCGAAAAGTGCTCTGCATGTAAATCATCATTTAATACATACTTATAATAAATCTCAATCGGAGTATTCAAATCAAGAGCATTATATCGCTTCAAACGAATATTGAGCTGCTCGAAGAATGACTTCATCTGCCCCTCGCTGCCGTTTTCCATAACAAGCAAAAATTCATTACCGCCATTTCTTCCGACAAAGCCGTAGTCGCTGCCGATTTCCTCTAAAATATTACTGAAATCAACAATAACCTGATTACCGGCATCGCGCCCCAGTACCTCGTTAATGGTAATCAGATTATCAATAACAATCAAAGCACAGGCAACATGATTCAGTTTGTCAGGCTCTGCATACATCTGGAAAACAAGGTCACAGCTGTAGCGGTTTGGAATACCGGTCAGGTCATCCAGATAAGTGTACTTCAGAACCTCATCACTTTCCTTCAGGACCTTGTGGAAAACAGTCAGGTCCATGATGATAAAGATAAAATTAATAAGGAAAAACCCCCATAACATAATCGTTGCAGCAGTAGCAAGCGAACTGCCAAATATGACTGTTCTGAAAGTCTCATAGGAAATCAGTAGCAGTATATAGATCAGAAGGGCTATAAAAATAAGACTCGCCTGAATGGATTTTATTACTTTAAATGAGTGACTTTTTGGTTTAAACCGGTTCATAGAACCCTCCTTATAAAGTGTTAATTTGCTGCGAAATACTTCATTGAACTACATATCCATACAACATTATAATATATTCACGAAAAAAAAGAAACACAAGAAAGAAAAAAAGTATTATTTTAGGTAGTTATCTGTGTATTTGTTATGTCAATTAGTAAAAAAATACAAAAAAAAAGCAAAATTTAGGAAAATATCTAATTGTACGTTAGTACTATTTGTGTTACACTTGTATTCAACAATGGGAAGGTCTAGGGTGAGTGAATAATTATTCAACTTTATATTGTATGAGGTGTAGTGGTAATGGTAAAAAAGATATGTTTTGCAGCTTCTTCCGGCGGGCATTTAGAGGAAATCTCAAGATTAAGAGAAATCAGAGATTCCTATAATTGCTTTTTATTTACTGAGCAGGGAAGTTTTACTGAGTTGGATTTTTGTGACAAAGTGTATTATGTTCGTCAGATAAATCGAAAGGAAAAGGGTTTCCTTTGCCATTTTATCAAGTTGTTTATTGAATCGGCCAGAATTGTAAAGGAAGAGAAGCCGGATTGCATTATTTCAACAGGGGCATTGGCGACGTTTCCGATTTGCGTCATTTGCAAGCTGACAAAGCGTAAGGTTATTTATATTGAGTCTTTCGCAAGAGTGGACGGAAGTTCGCTTACGGGAAAGCTGATGAAGAAAGTTGCTGATTTGTATATTATACAGTGGGAAGAGCTGCTTAGGTGTGTACCGGGTGCAGTGTACGGCGGCAGTATTTTTTAGCATATTATTTTATTACAAGTTTGCTGTAACGGGAGAATGTTGAGACATGATTTTTGTGATTTTAGGAACACAGAAATTTCAATTAAACAGATTACTGAAAACGTTAGATCAGTTTGTGGAGCAGGGGAAGATTACAGAAGAAATAGTAGCACAGATAGGGTATTCTGATTACCTGCCCAAACGATATCAGTATGTTGAATTTCTGAATAAAGAGGAATTTGATGAAATGATTCAAAAGGCAGATGTAGTAATCGCACACAGTGGTGTGGGTTCTATTATCAGCGCATTAAATGCGAAAAAACCGGTGATCGTTTATCCAAGACTGGCTAAATTTAGAGAGCATATCGATGACCATCAAACGGAAATCGCATATGCTTTTTCTAGGAAAAAGTATGTACTATGCTGCGGTGAAAATGATGATTTGCTTGAACTGATAGAAACGTGCAGAACATTTGAGTTTGAGACATATGTCTCGCAAAGAGAGCGAATTGTAGGTATTATTAGCGATTATTTGGAAAAGAATTAGGAGAGGTGACAGCATGTTTAAAACGATTATTAATAACTTTCATTTGGAGAAGCTGGTATGGGTTATCCGTTCCAAGCTGCTATATATGATACTGGCAGCCTTAATTGGCGCTGTGGCGCTTGGAGCATACGCTTCCATGACACAAACATCAACGTATCAGGCACAGATTTCTTTCTATGTATACAGCAATCCGGATTACGCTACGGACACAGGAGTAAACATAAGCAGTTCGGATATTACGCAGGCAAATAAGCTTCTTGCCAGCTATAAGGAAATCTTAAACAGTGCAACCTTTTTAAATAAGGTAATTGAGTATACAGGCTTAGAGGAATACAGCGTAGCGGCACTGCAAAGAAGAATTAAAGCCTCAGCAGTTGCAGAGACGGCGGTATTCAAGGTATATGTCATTGATGCGAATCCGGTAAATGCCATGGATATCGCAAACGCAATCGGTGAGCTTGCGCCGGATGAGATTATCAGCATTGTTAAGTCCGGTGGCATCGAGGTATTGGACGAAGCAGAGCTTCCAAGACAGCCGTATTCAAGCACCAGCGTAATCATGTATATCATCATTGGTGCGGCAGCAGGCGTTATGCTTGTTGCGGTATACGCGGTAATCAGAGGACTGCTTGATACCAGAATCAGAAGACTGTATGAGATTGAAGACCTCTTTACCATTCCGATCTTAGGAACCGTTCCGCAGCTTAAGCCTGCAAAAAAAGCAGAGAGCGTGGATCCTGTTTTAAGTGAGGAAAGCTCCTTTGACTATAAAGAGGCTTACAGCAATATCAGAATCAATCTTTTATTCGGCAAAGGGGAAGAAAACTGTCCGGTTTATGCCATTTCCAGTGCTGACTGCGGAGAGGGAAAAACAATTACTGCCCTGAATCTGGCAACCTCTTATGCAATGGCAGGGAAAAAGGTGCTGTTACTGGATGCTGACCTTCGTAACAGCAATATGGCAGAGTTTATAAAGGACAAGGATTTGAAGAACAAGGATGGCTTAAGCGAATATCTTGCAGGTACTGTGAATAAGCTGAATGTCATTCATAACAGTGATAAGCTTGATATAGTTTTAGCAGGTGAGTGCCCGGCAAATCCGGCAGAGCTGCTCGTTTGTGACAAGTGGTATGAGCTGATTCGTGAATATAAGAAAGAGTACGATGCTATTTTTGTAGATTTATCTTCTGTTGGAATTGTATCCGATGCGCTGTCTCTTGTCAGAGAGGCTACCGCATATATTCTGGTAGTGCGTGAGCAGATGACACGTTTTGAAAGAGAAGAAATGATTGTTCGCAAGCTCGAAGCGCTGGAGGCAAATATCTGTGGATTTGTTTATAACGGTATTTCCGTGAAGTCTCCGGATTACAATCTGAAGCGTTACGGAAAAGAGTACAAATAGGAGGAAGCAAGGTGCCTAAGGTAAGCATTATTATGCCGGTGTACAATACCGGGAAGTATCTGCGGCGTTGTCTCACCGCACTGGTGAACCAGACGCTGGAGGATATTGAGATTGTTGCTGTCAACGATGGCTCAACAGACAATTCTTTACAGATATTACAGGAATACGCAGAGCAATATGATATCATTCGTGTCCTTACAAAGGAAAACGGAGGACAGGCAACGGCAAGAAATCTTGGCATCCGGGAATGCAGAGGTGAATACATAGGCTTTGCCGATTCAGACGATTATGTTGATACCACGATGTTTGAGAAGATGTATTCTCTTGCAAAGGAAAAGGACTGTGACCTGGTGGAGTGTTATTTTCACTATTTGCAGGAAACCGATGGAGAGCCGTTGGTGTTACCGCCAAGAGGAAGAGTACGAGAGTATCAGAATCAGCAGGACATGCTGATTGATCCGCAGGTATCGCCATGGAATAAGCTTTACCGAAGAGAAGTACTGCTGCAGCCTGATATGAACTTTCCGGAAGGGTTGATTTATGAGGATACGGCATTTTATATCAAAACGATTCCTCATGTGAAGAAAGCGGCATATCTGGATGAGCAGCTGGTGTACTATTTCCTTCGCGGCAATTCTACCATGAATGCCAATAAGAGTAAGAAAGTAGGAAATATTTTTCCGGTATTGGAAAATATTCTTTCGTTTTATAATAAGTATGGCTTTTATGAAGCATATAAAAACGAGCTGGAATACTTCTGCGTTAAGATTGTTTTATGCAGCTCACTAAGCCGAATCGGCAGAGTGACGGACAAGCAGTTAGAGGCAGAGCTTCTTGACGAGTCCTTTGCATTTATTAAGAAGTATTTCCCACAATATAAACAGAACCCTTATTTTTCAGGGAAAATAGGCTTATATATCAAGAATGTAAACCGTTGGAACAGTAAATATCTCGGAAGAATTCTCGGACGGGTAATGAAAGGTTAGTAAAATGAAGTTATCAGTTGCAATGGCTACCTATAATGGTGCGGAGTTTGTAGTGGAGCAGTTGGAATCCATAAGAACACAGACAATGAAAATTGATGAGGTCAGAATCTGCGATGACAGATCCTCTGACAATACCGTGGAGGTAGTACAGGAATATATCCGCAAGCACGGCCTGGAGGGAAGCTGGTCCATAGAGGTGAATCCTAAGAATCTTGGATATGCATCCAACTTTATGAAGGCAGCAGGCCAGACAGACGGAGACTTTGTTTTCTTCTGTGATCAGGACGATATCTGGATTGAGGACAGAGTCAAACGCATGATGAAGCTGATGAACGAGCATCCGGATATCCTGTTGCTTGGCTCAGAATTCGAGTCCTTTGTCAGCTCCGAGGATGCGCCTTCCGTTCCCGAGTGGGAGCAGAAAATGATAAAAAATGACGGTACGCTCGAGAAGAAGACTTTTGATGCAGAGAATGTGTTTATCGGCTGTCAGGGCTGTACCATGTGTGTAAGAAGAGAACTGTTTGACAGGGCAATGCCGTACTGGTATTCCGGCTGGGCGCACGATGAGTTTGTGTGGAAGCTTGCGCTCTGCATGGACGGCTTATATATGTATCATTCCTATACCTTACGCAGACGCTTGCATTCCAACAACGTGACCATGCGCAAGGTGCGTGATATCAAAAAGCGTATCAGATACCTGGTTGATCTGCTGGCAAGCCATGAGGCAACCTTAGCCTATGCAAAGGACAAGCAGCTAAGCGAAGACAGAATACGCCTGCTGGAGAGAAATATCAAGGCAACAAAGCTTCGTATGGGGCTGCTGCAGGAAAAAAAGTTATGGAATATCATACCGTTGGTATTATTTTACAGAGACTGCTATCATAAAAAACGTGCCATACCGGTTGAGCTTATGATGGCAATCAAAAATTAAAGGAGACAGCAATGACACAGGAAGGACAGAAGATGACAAGTAAATATATCAAGCCCGTCAGAGAAGAAAAGCTCTTCTATGGTGTTTCTGTTGCCTTTCTGTTTTCCTTATTTGTCATGCCGCAGTACTTCGGACTGCCGACACCGGGATTTGACCTGACGTTACTCAGAATTATGATCGTTTTGGTTGTATTCATGATTCTGTATGATGATAACCGTAAAAAGGCATTTGCAGACCTGATATTACACTCTAAGCTGACGGTGCTGCTCGTTCCCTATATGCTGGTTATTTCCTATACCATGGCGCTGCGTGTGGATATTAACGCCTTCCTAAATCCGTTTATGGAGATTTTTTCTCTGTATATTCTGATTTATATTATCAGGGATTATATCGGGATTGAGAGAACGCTTGCCTGGCTTCTGCGGTTTATTTATATTTTGGCTGTTTTGGGTATTGTCGAATATGTGATTGGCGTATCACCGTTTTCGTATCTCGAAACCATTAAGGGAATCTATACCGGACGATTTATCCGTTCGGGAAACTACCGCATTATGGGTCCCTGTAATCATTCGCTTGGCTACGGGCTGTTACTGGTAGCGGTAATCCCGATTACATGCTATGATTACAAAAAGAATGAGATAAACCTGCTGCTGCGGCCTTTTCTTTTTCTGATGCTTGCGGCAAATGTGTTTTTTACAGGCTCAAGATCCACGTTAAGCGTATTTATCGTCGAGGCGATTCTGATTTTTCTGTTTTCGCCGAAGGAGAATAAGAAGAAGTGTGTGCTGGGATTAAGTGTGGTCGTTGCTGCCTTGGCGATGTTTCTGGTTGTGGGGTATAATACGTCCGTTGCAAAATATATCCTGTTACAGTTTGCAGGTATTATTGATTCGGTATTCGGAACGGAATATTCCGTATTGTTTGGCGGTAATATGGCTGCCTTAAGCAGTAGCTCGAATTACCGTGATCAGTTAATATACATTTTTACGGTGGATTGGTTGAATCCGTTTCTGGGACTTGGAAGAAAGCGTTCCTTCAGTTCGGAAATCAACGGCTCATTTATCCATTCCGTAGATAATTTTTACATAGCCGAATATGTCAGATATGCTTATCCGGGATTAATCACTTACGTTTTGGTTTTACTGAGATATCTGATTAAAATGTTAAAAGGCAGCATGGAGAAAAAAACGGCATTGTATAAGATTTTATTTATAGGCAGTGCGTGCTATATGATTAATCTGCTTTGGGTTGATTCCTTACAGACCTTAAAATATCTTTATATACTGATTGCATTGCTGATATGTCAGGAAGGTTCTGAAAAGCCGGAAGCGGAAGAAAAATCAGGTACGTCAAAGTATATCAAAGACAGAAAATGGATGTAGGAACCGGCGATTAGAAAGAGGAGTTGTGACAGATGGAACCAAAGGTGAGTATTGTTGTACCTGTTTACAATGGTGAAAAATATATTGACGGCTGTATGAAATGTTTACAGGAGCAGACATATGAACAGATAGAGATTATTCTGGTGGATGACGGAAGCAAAGACCGTTCCGGTGCTATGTGCGACGAATATGCATCCAAAGATGCCAGAATTAAGGTATGTCATCAGGGAAATGGTGGATTAAGCTCTGCGCGGAATCTCGGAATCCGCAATGCAACCGGAAAATATGTATGGTTTTTCGATGTGGATGACGAAGTGGAAGCAACCGTCATTGAGGATAATGTAAAGCTTGCAGAGGCGCATCAGGCTGATGTTGTCATGTTTGGCTTTTGGTATTATGACGTAGATAAGAAGGAGCTCATACCAAATGAAATGGAGCGTACCTTTGTAGGAACGGCGGAAGAGTATTTTCATAATTATCTGCTTCAGACAATTGACCATGAAGTGTTTAATGCACCGTGGAATAAAATGATTCGTAAGGAACTGCTTGAAGAAAATGATTTGTGGTTTGATACCGGATATCCCATCTATGAGGATATTATATTTGCAGCTTCCTTAATGGATATTGCGCAAAAAATAGTTGTAAACAATAAGATGTACTATAAGTATTATGTACGTTCTTCGGGAAGTCTGATAACCAGATTCTATGATACCTTTTTTGAATCGGTGACACAGTTCCATGATAATGCGATGAAGTATTGTTCGAAATATGATAATAACACAAAACAAATCAGACGACTTAACTTGTTATATGTAACACATGTGTTTACACATTTGAAGCAAATCAGCTGCAGAAAACAGCTCAGCAAAGAGGAAAAATACAAGCTGATTCGAAAGATTACAGACTCGGATAAACTGCAGAATGCAATAGCAAATTCGGATTTATCAGGCAGAAAGGATATCATGCGCAAGCTGATTCAGAAGAAACAGGGCAGGATGATATGCCTGTTTTACAGTATACTAGGACGGGTACAGGGGAAAAATGGGTGAATTTTCATTAGAAGCGGTAAAGAATAAGTTAGAAGACCATATGCTGTTAGATGCTATCTATGATCGTGCTATGATGAAAACCAGGTACAAAGATGGAAAATTGTCATTTTTGTATAACGTCATGGTGGCACAAAAACACAGGATGCTCTTCTATAAGATGTTAAAAAGAAAGTATCTGAAAAAGTGTGTAGCGCATCCGGAATGGGAGAGCCGGGAAAAAATCAATCATTCAGATACCATATGGATGTGCTGGCTGCAGGGATTTGACAATGCACCACTTGTTGTGAAGCGTTGTGTGGAGTCTGTACAGAAAAATATTCCTGATAAGAAGCTGGTCTTGCTGGATGAAAATAACATTTCCGATTATGTTTCCATGCCCGATTACATCGTGGAAAAGTGGGAAAAAGGCATTATCGGCAATGCACATTTTGCAGATATGGTGCGTCTGGAATTATTGATTAACTATGGAGGATACTGGCTGGATGCAACCGTTCTTTGCACGGATGCATCTGCAATAAAGTACTTTGAACAGCAGCCACTGTTTATGTACAGCTTTTACTATTTTGGATTTAATCCTGAGATTATGGAGCTGAATAACTGGTTTATTCACAGTTGTACAAACAATAATATTTTGTGCCTTTTGAGAGAGCTGTTATATTGTTATTGGAAAGAGACGGACAGAACGGTTAATTATTTCGTTACGCATCTTTTCCTGACCATAGCTGTTGAGTATTATGAGGATGAATATAAAAAAATGCCGGTTGTGAGTCAGGCGGATTCGCATATATTGGCAACTTATATATTTGAGGAATATGATGAAAGTAAGTATGAGTTATTAAAGCTGTCAACAGGATTTCATAAGCTGAGTACCAGATTTGAACCGGAAGGAATGAAGCTGTCGAACACTTTCTATGATGTTGTGATTCGACAGGGAAAGATATAGGAGAGAGAAAAAGAATGGAGAATAAAATACCAAAGATTATTCATTATTGCTGGTTTGGCGGCAAGCCGATACCGAAGGATTTGCAGGACTGTATTGATTCCTGGAGCAGGCTGGAGGGATATCAGGTAATCCGCTGGGATGAGTCAAACTGCAGCTTTGATGAGAATGAATTCGTCAGAAGAACCTATGCGGAGAAGCAGTTAGGCTTTATTGGTGATTATTACAGACTGAAGGCTGTTTATGAATATGGCGGAATCTATCTGGATACGGATGTAAAGGTATGCAAGTCCTTTGACAGCCTGTTAAAGTATCCGGCGTTTTTAAACTTTATATTTGACTGTTCTGTCGGTTCTGCAATTATCGGAGCACAGAAGGGCAATCCCTTGATTAAGGCGCTGATGGATATGTATGATAAGACAGTATTCGGAAAGAACGAAAGCGGAAAGGTATTTGGGTGGAAAGAGGACAAGCTGGTTGTGGATGGTTATGCGACAAGCAACTATTACTATACCTACCATATTCTCAAGAATTATCCGCAGTTTCTTTTAAATAACAAGTTTCAGGATTTGAAGGACTTTGTTATCTTCCCGAAGGAGTATTTTGAGATTGGAACCATTACAGGCAAGCACTATGCAGTGCATCTGTGCGCCGGCGAGTGGAGAATGAAGGCAGATACTTCCAAGACCTTAAAGGGAAGAATGAAGTCGCTAATACATAAGAATCAGATGTTGTTTGATTTTGTACAGATTATTGTCAGAAAGAGACGATATAAAGAGATGAAAAAGAAGATTCCATTTTATCCGTACTATCTGGCGCAGAAAAATCATACCGAGCTGCCTGAGTTATAGGAGATTATATGAGCATCGAGGATTTTTTTGACAGTTTATTTCGATACATCCGTCAGCAGAGCAGAGGAATTTCGATACAGGAGCTGCTTATAACATGGTTAATCGGAATTGTTTTCGTGCATCTGGTTTTGTTTATTTTTCTGCGTATTACCGGGAAAAAGTATTCCTGGAAAAAATCGTTATGGTGGATTCTGGTTGTAGGATATTTCTGCTTTGGCTCACAGATTACTTTGCTTCGCAGACAAGCCGGAAGCAGAGACATCATGTACACAACTTTGAACTTTGGTTCCTTAACGGGAGACTATTTTAGCAGACAGCAGTTTTTCTATTCCATGCTGAATGTGTTTTTCTTTGTCCCTTGGGGGATTTTGTGGGGGATCAGCCGTTGGAATGATATAGTAATCAGACGTATTTTCATGGTGACCTGTTATTGCTTTTTAACAAGCTTTGCGATAGAACTTACACAGTTGTTGACAGGGCGAGGTTTTTTTGAACTGGGAGATTTTGTTACGAATGTAGCAGGAGGAATGATAGGAAGTATCATTGCGAGTATTTATATTTCAGTTGTAGACATCAGAAGAAAAGAGACTGGGAGAGGATAGCTATATATGAAAGGTAATAGTGAAAAAAGAGGTTTTTCAATAAAAGATGCTTTGATTATTCTGCTATGTGTGCTGGCATTGGTGGTGTTGGTCTTAATCCTGAAAAAGTCACAGGAAACAGAACAGCAGGAGCAGCAACAGCTGAATAATATGCAGAATCATATGCAGGAAAGCGAAGACGGTACGAATGAAGCCGGAAACAAGGCGGATGCCACTGTCACGATTGTGATTAATGAAGTGAATCAGGCAGGCTGGGTTGAAGTATATAATAACGGAAAAACAACAGTCAGTCTGGCATCTGCGGTATTATATGTGAATGGAGAAAAGATTTGTACCTTCCCGTCAGATGCCGAGCTCAAATCAGAAGAGCTCTATGTGCTGGAAACAGGGAAGCTTCTTGGACTAAAAGAGAATAATGTCATTTCGTTATGTGATGCAGAGCTGAATAAGATTCACACTCTGCTTGTACCGAAGTTAACGACAGGAGAAAGCTATGGCTTTGTGGAAAACGGCTCGGCCGAGATGGCTTATCAGATAGCCTCCAGGGGTGAGGATAATGATGAGGAATCAATGCTGCAGAAAAATGAGTTAACGTTTTCAGTTCCGGGCGGATTTTATTCCAATACGATTAATCTGGAAATAAATGTTCCGGAAGGAACACAGGTTTACTATACACTGGATGGCTCTGACCCGACAAAGGAGTCCTCACAATATCAATCTGCAATTAAGCTGGAGAATCGCAGCGGTTCCAACTATTCCTATGCTTCTATTGTGAATAACGGATATAAGCCGTCAAGAATATCCATGGGAACGGTAGTAAGGGCAATCGCTGTCGATGAATCCGGAGATACTGTGGGAGAGTGTACACAGTCTTATTATATCGGTATTGCCAATAACAGTGATTTAGCCGGATTACCTGTAATCTCGCTGACAACAGATGCAGATAACCTGTTTGATTACTTTGAGGGAATCTATGTTCCGGGAAAAAGTTATGAAGAATCGGTTGCATTGGGTGTGGCAAACGCATATGATGCCAATTATCTTCAGGACTGGAAAAAGGATGCCTATATCGAGTTTTTTGAAAGTAATAAGGATAAGAGCTATGCAGGCAGGGTAAGTCTGACAGTGTTAAGAGATTACAGTATGAGTACGCCACAGAAGGGATTTCAGGCGATAGGAGAAGAGGCGGGAGCCTTTAAGGGTTCTACACTGTATAAGTACTTTAATGATATCAGCAATACGCTGAAGATACAGGCAAATAAACGTGATAATGACAGCAAGGCAAGAGAATATCTGATCAATGAGCTGTTGGCTGAAACAGAAGTAGGAACAGCAGATCTGATTCCCTGTATCCTGTTTATTAATGGTGAATATTGGGGCGGTTATACCTTGCGCGCGCCAATGGATGAGTCATACTTTGAACGCCATTACGGAATCAGTGACGAGCATGTTATTCTTGCAAAGGATGGCATAGTAGATGAGTATGATTACAGAAGTACATATGAAGATTTGCTGACTTATGTTTTAAATACAGATATGAGTGTGGCAGCAAATTACGAACAGGTAAAGAGTATGATGGATATTCAGAGTTATCTGGATTATGTCTGCACAAATGTATATCTGGCTAATGCGGATTACGGTATCGAAGAAGCATACGCATGGAAGACTGCAACCGTGGGAGAAGGCGAATACGCAGACGGCAGATGGAGATGGATTGTCGGTAAGCTTGATAATACGGCAGATACAACAAGCAGCCAGAGTAAGGCAACCAAGACGATGAACTCCTATCTGTTCCAGGAGGTCAGGGAAGATATTTTACTGCGTTCGTTAATACATAATGCAGAGTTTGAGCAGCAGTTGAAGGATACGATGAATCATATGGCGAATCAGGTCTTTGAATATAATAAGGTTTCAAAAGAACTGGCGCTGATAACGGCTAAAATTGAAAAAATGGCATCAGCCAGCTATGACCGTTTTTTTGGATCTGCTTCCACAAATTTTTATGCTAATCAGGTTAACCGTATTTTGGCATTTTTCAATGAGCGTGGTGAGTATATCCTGCGGTATACGAATAATTTAGAGGAAATTAAGCAGCTGTGGGAAGAATATACCCCGTATGCAGAGCTTACTTTGATTGATGATATAGGAGGTGAGGAAGATGCCGACACGACAGAAGAATAGTCATCAGAATATCTGTAAGAAGCCGGAACTGATGGAATACCTGGCAGAGTTAGTAGCTTCCCAGTTTGAAGAAAGAACACCTGCCCCTATACCGGAGGGGATTGCGTTTGAAGAATTGGAACGAATTGCCCATGAGAGTCATATGGACTATATGATCCTTGGCTCGTTGATTAAGCTTCCGATACCGGAGGAGTGTATCGGCAGAATCAGACCGTATATCATCAAAAGTACAATGAAAACACTCGCACAGGTCAAGACAGCAAAGGAACTGCAGACCATGTTTGAGGAAGCAGGAATCAGAAATCAGGTCTTAAAGGGATCTGTAATGAAGTTTGTCTATCCAAGACCTGAGATGCGTGAGATGAGCGATGTTGATTTCATGATTTACGAGAATGATTTCACAGAGTCAGAGAAGCTTGTAATGGATATGGGCTTTGAAAAGATGAAGGCAATCAAGCATCATGTAATCTTTAAGAAACCGCCGTTTCTTGTTTTTGAAATGCACTGGTCGTTATATGAGCAGACGGTTGATAAGGAACAGTATCTGTATTATAAGGATCAGTTCAGAGCTGTGTTAAAGGAAGGCTGTCAGTATACCTATGAGTTTTCCAAGGAAGATTTTTATGTGTATATGATTTCTCACATGGCCAAGCATTTTTATGAGAATGGCTGCGGAATCCGTAATCTGATTGATATTTATGTATATCGTAATAAGTTCGGGCAGGAGCTGGATTGGGAAGCCATCGACAAAGAACTGAAGGCGTGCGGACTGACACAGTTTGAACATCACATGGTACGTCTGGTAAATATATGGCTGAACGGAGAGGAAAGTACAGAGTTTTATAACGAGCTGTTTCTCTATATGCTCAACTGCGGTATCTATGGCAAGGGCGAAAACGGTATCTGGGCGCAGCTTGCCAAGCAGAGCAAGGGAAAGAACAAGAACGAAGAAAATAATAAGCTGAGCTTTTATTTCCCGTCGACAGACTATATGAAGGAATACTATCCGTGGCTTGAAGGAAAAACATGGTTATTGCCGGTCGCATGGCTGTGCAGGGGTGTCCGCGGTATTACGAATAAGAGCTCTGTGGAGCGAAGCAGAATGCTCGACGACAATGAGAAATGTAATGTTATGATGTCAATTTATGAAGAATTAAATTTGGATTTTACAAAGTAGTAGACAGAAAGGCAAGGTTGCAAAATGGGCGAAGGGCGTGCAAAAAAATCAGCACAAAATATGATAACAGGATTTATATATCAGGCGTTAACGCTTGTTTTGAGCTTTGTATCAAGAACAGTGTTTGTTCATGCCTTAGGAACAGAGTACTTAGGCTTAAACGGTATTTTTACAGATGTGTTGTCATTGCTGTCCATGGCCGATTTAGGCTTTGGAACAGCGATGGCTTACAGTTTTTACAAACCACTTGCGGAGCATGATGAGAGTAGGATTGCTTCGCTTATTCATTTTTATAAACGTGTCTATAATATTATTGCCGTTGTAGTTACTGTCTGCGGTCTGGCATGTATACCGTTTTTAGATTTGATAGTTAAGACAGAACAGGATATTCCGAATCTGGAAATATACTATCTGTTCTCGCTTGCAAACGTTGTACTCTCTTATCTGTTTGTCTATAAGACGACTCTGATGACGGCAGACCAAAAGGATTATAAGCTAGTCAGAATCAGAATGTGGACAACGGTATTAAAGACAGTTCTGCAGATTATCATTCTGTTACTGACAGCAAATTATATTGCATATATTGCAATCGGTGTGGTAACACAGCTGCTGAATAATGTCGTTGCATCAAGAGAAACAGAGCGGGATTATCCCTATATCAAGGATAAGAATAAAGTCGGTAAAGTGGATAAGGAAGTGGAAGAAAGTATCTTCAGTAATATGAAATCCGTATTCGTGTATAAGCTGAGTACGACTTTATTTTCAGCTACGGATAATATCATTATTTCAATGCTGGTAGGAACAGCCATGGTTGGTCTGTATTCCAATTACTTAATGCTCAGCAACAAATTATTACTGGTAGAACAGATTGTATTTTCAGCCCTGACAGCAAGTATCGGTAATGTTATTGCAAAGGACAAGCCTGAGAAGAGACTTGAGGTATTCAAGGCAATGCAGTCAGCAAGCTTTATTTTTTGCGGAATCATTACGACAGGCTTTGGCGTTATGGCAAATGATGTCATCAGTGTCTGGTTCAGCGAGGAATTTACGTTATCAACAGCGACTGTGATTGCCATTACATTAAATACTTATTTTTCCTGTGTACTGCAGCCGTTATGGATTTACAGGGACGCAACGGGATTGTATATGAAAACAAAGTATATCATGCTGTTAGGTGCGATTGTAAATATCGTTCTCTCTATTGTGCTTGGTAATATGATTGGAGTTGCGGGAATTATCTTCGCATCCGCGATTGCAAGAATCAGTACCTATTTCTGGTATGAGCCGAAGCTCCTGTTTAAAGAATACTTCAACAGCAGGGTAGGCGGATATTATTTATCCATACTCCGGAATGTGTTACTGGTAGCAGGCTCCGTTGCCGTGATATCATGGCTGACTGCGGGAATGGTGGTAGACAGCTGGTTTACGCTGATTGTGAAGATGATTGTAACAGGAATAATCTGTATTCTGGTATTTATGCTGGCATATTGCAGAACAGAAGGTTTTAAGATTATGTTTAAAAAGGTGACAGACATCATTAAGAAGTAATATGCATTGAGAGAGGGAACATGTTAGATTTATTGATTGTTGTTATATTTATTATGGCTTGTTGGAAAATGCAATTATATCATGGAATAAATGAGAATTACCTGAGTAGGGATAATTGTACGGTACTGAAGGGACTATTTGCTGTTATTATTTCTCTGCATCATATTTCACAAAATGTGGATGGTGGAGTGATTGCATCAAATCTGAAATCTGTCGGATATCTGTCGGTAGGTGTTTTTTTCTTTATCTCCGGATATGGAGTAATGAAGCAATATAAATCTTCGTCTGATTATTTGAGAGGCTTTTTGAGAAAAAGACTGGTGGCCATATGTATTCCGTATGCGATAGTTGTTTGTATATATTGGGCTTCTTCCTTTTCTTTTTATCAGAGACCATATTCTTTGCTTGAAGTGATAAAATCATTGGTTAACGGAGTACCGATTGCGGCAAATTCATGGTATGTGATATTTATCATTCTTTTTTATCTGGTCTTTTTCCAGTCCGCGACAATGCATAAGAAGAACTATGGAAGGATTATCCTTTCCTGTACTCTTATTTTTATGTTATGGGTAGGATTTTGCCTGTTCAGAAAGTTTGCAGACTATTGGTTCAACTCCTGGCTTGGGCTTATGGGAGGCATGTACTGGGCAGTATATGAAGATAAGATATTGGCGGTACTTAGAAAGAGCTTTTGCAGGTATATCGTGACGGTCGGAGTGCTCTTTGTGCTTGGTCATTCTATTTATGTATCAAATGACAGCATGTTTCGAACATCACTACAGGGAATTATACTTGCGTTATTTACCAGTCTTTTATTTGTATCAGGGATCATTGGCCTGTGTATGAAAACACAAATAACGAATGTTTTCTTTGCTAAAACAGGAAAGATTTCTTTTGAATATTATATGATACATGGTTTGTTTATCGAATTATTTAAGAGCAATATCATTCCTGTTCAAAATTCGCTTGTTTATGGTATTTTGGTAATAATATGTTCGATGGCATCCGCCTATATTCTGTTTCATATCGATAAGCGGCTTATCGATTATGGGAAAAGATTGCTGCTCAAGGAGGGCCAATAATGGAAAACGAAAAAATTACGGTCATTGTACCTGTTTACAACGTAGAAGAGTATTTAGACAGATGTGTTAAGTCAATTATGAATCAGACATATAGGAATCTTGAAATTATCCTGGTAGACGATGGTGCAACAGATCAGAGCGGAGCTATGTGTGATGAATATGCCTCGCAGGATACGCGAATTAAGGTTATCCATAAGAAAAACGGCGGTTTATCCAGCGCAAGAAATGCGGCACTGGATATTGCAACGGGAGCTTTTATCGGATTTGTCGACAGCGATGATTACATACATCCGACTATGTTTGAAAAGCTTTACGATGCGTGCCTGCGTAATCAGGCTCAGATATCCATATGCTGTCACTATACGGAGCGTGGCGACAAGCTGCTGATTGAAGATTATATTATCGATGAGGAAGAGTACTTTACCGCGCAGGAAGCACTTAAGGTTCTGGTGCGGGATAAGGGCATGAAGAATTATGCATGGGATAAGCTCTACAAAGCAGAGCTTTTTGCAGGTGTGCGTTATCCGGATGGCAGGAATTACGAGGATATTGCAACGACTTATTTATTGTTCCACAAGGCTGATAAGTTGTGCCGTATCCCGGAGTATCTGTATTATTATCAGATTAGGGAAAACAGCATTTCAGGCAATCAGTCCGATGAAAAGTGGCACAAAAACTGCTATCAGATTATCGTATCGCAGAAGGAAAGATACGAGTATTTTCTGGAAAAAGAGGAAAAAGAGCTGGCTGATATCTGTCTTGCGGAGATGGTACCGTATTTGTATGATTTTATCCATTTGGGAATCAGACTTCATACAACGGAGAACAGAGCGGCGGCTACGGATTTTCTGAAGCAAAAGGAAGCAGAGATTTTAGCAAATCCTTTTCTTTTGTCTAAGGATAAGAAGCTGATTAAAATATATACATCTCCGAAAGTCGTGATAAAGGGATATTCTGCGACCAAGCAGTCCGTTAAGCTGTTACAAAAGGCCGGAGGCAAGGCGGCAGGCTTACTAAAGATGTGTGGTGTGGCAGGAAGTAAGAAATATGATTTTAGCCTGAATCCGGGTAAGGAAATAAGGCTGATTCTGTTTGAATTGCCATGCTTTGATAATCTGGGTGATCATGCGATTGCCTATGCACAGAAGGAATTCCTGAAGGATATTGCCGAGAAGGATCCCAAGTATCAGTTATACGTCATTGATGGCTGGGATACGCCGGATGCCGTATATCAGTTGAAAAAGGAAATAGGTGACAAGGATATTATCTTCTGTCAGGGCGGAGGTAATCTGGGAAATCTCTATCCCTTTGCAGATGCATTCAGAATAAAGATTATGCGTCATTTTTCGAATCATCAAATTATCGTTTTTCCACAGACAATCTACTTTACCGATGACGATGCAGGAAGAATGGCAAAGAAAGAATGTCAGAAGGTGTATAATCAATGTAAAAAGCTGACCATATGTGCACGAGACAGCTATTCCTATAAACTGTTAAAGGAAACATTTGAGGCTGAGATAATAGAAGTGAATGACATCGTTTCCTATCTTGACCGTACGGAAGCAGCGGCAGAACAGCGGGAAGGAATCTTATTATGCCTGCGCTCCGATGGAGAAAGTGCATTGACAACTGCAGACAAGAAGAGACTGCAGTCACTTTGCGAGAGTCTCACGGATAAACTGATGATTTCAGATACCTGCATGGGAAGAGAGATTACAAGCGAGGAACGGGATATGGTACTGCAGAAAAAATGGCAGCTTTTTGGCAAGCATCAGCTTGTGGTAACGGACAGGCTGCATGGGATGATTTTTTCCATTATTACAGGTACTCCATGCGTGGTGCTGGGTAACAATCACCATAAAGTAAAGGCTACTTTTGAAACCTTCCAAGGTTGTCAGTATATCTGCTACGCCGGTGATGTAGAGAAGGCTATGGAACTGGTGAGGGACCAATTTGGTTCAGAAGAGAAAACGGATAGGTATCGTCCCCAAGATACGTTTTTCAAATTAGAGAATATGATATAGTTAATGGGAGAGATAAGATACAAATGAAACATATATTTTTGCAGCTACTTGATGTTATAAAGAGGAATAAGAGGATATTACAGAGGAGTACATTGGGAATTGTTCTTATCTATGATATTTTCGACGTAAAATCGGACTATGTGAAAGGTATCGTCGGAGTATTGGCTGCTATTACACCATTTCACGGGGATATTTTGACATACTATTATTGCTCCTACGATTATGGATTTGCCTTCTTTTTATGATATTGGCGGTTTGGTTGTATTATAAATGTGAACATAAATGGTATCTATATATTGCGTGTGCAATAAGTGTTATGTTATCCTTTCGTTTGTACCAGAGCTATGCAGGAGTCGGTGCGACTCTGGCTATTTGCCTGGCAATTTCCGGTATCGTGGTTCATGGGGAAAAAGGTACCGATGCACTTAGAAAAATGATTGGTTTTGCTATGAATGCAATAGCCGGTGGCATTATGTATTTTCTTGTATTACATGTCGGATTAAAGGTGCTGCATGTCACTATGGCAGATTATAAGGGCGCTAATGATATTAGTATTTCTAAGATTATTTCGGAGCTGGACCCGAATATTGTAAAGGCATATACAGAATTTTTCTCATATCATTTTTCACATGAGTATATCGGAAATCATTTTTTGAATCATGTATTTTGCATATTACTTTATCTCGGAATATTAGTGGTTATGGCAATGACTATATGCAAGGTGAAGGACGTTATAGATAAGCTGATTGTGATAGCATTGATTCTGGCGGTCCCATTGGGAGCCAATATTATCGACTTTATAGTAACCGGTTCATACTTAGGTATTCAGGCAACGAGCGGAATGACCATTTGCATGGCTCTTGCGTTTCTTATTGCTATACAAGTCCTGTCACAAAACAGTAAGGAAGTATGTAAACGTATTGCCATAGTCTTGGCAGGCGGAGCTGTTATGTACGCATGGACCAATATGATACAGATTGAAACGGATGTACTTGCCTTGGAACAGTCATATAGTAACGGTATGTATGCCTTAGAGCAGATAAATGATACCATAAACCGGGAATTAGACGGACAGGAAGATATGCATGTCGCTATCATTGGCAATCCGGAAATGGGTACATACAGATTGCTTGATGATATCCATGAACTGGCGTCTGCCTATGCAGTAGAGGGGAATTTCTGGAATGTAAAGGAAAATTCATGGTATGGATGGACCAAATTAATGAAGGAAAATTATTTTGCACAATATACGTTTTTGTCGGTAGAGGAGTCGATAGAACTTGCAAAACAACCGGAGTTTATCGAGATGGGGAATTATCCTGATGCGGATTCCGTGAAAGTGATAGAGGATGTGTTGGTAATCAAGGTATCTGATTTGACGGGATTCAGAGAATAATAAAAGTGAGGATGAAGATTTTTGAAGAAACGAATTAGAAAGAGTATTAGTTACATTTTAATGATAGGCATCCTGAGTTTAATACTCGGACTTGGGCAAGGTGTCGTCAGAGCAGAAGAGACACAGTCCATAGAGCTGTCAGTTGAGAATCTCAGCAATGCTGCGAATTATCAGTACGGCTGGTATCAAAGCTGGGGCGGAGCCTATAAGGAATCAACAGGAAGCATCTGTTCCGTAAAGTATTATCGTGTTGATAAACCGGTCTATCATATATACACCAACGATTCCAGAATCCGGATTGCGATTGCGGAGTTCGACAGTACCGGTAAGTGGTTAAAGCATACGGATGACCATAAGAATGGCGGACAGTTTGTTAAGCAGGAAGCTACAGCGTATATTCATTTAACGGTAAAAAGCGTGAAATGGGGCGTGAATCTGTTTACTTTACTGGAAAGTGGCTTGAAGATAGAGTTTACGGATGAAGAAAAGTCATCCTCCCTGTCTCTTGCAACAGTGGATATCGGAAATGCGGATTTTAGCAATGCCCAAAACTGGGTTGCAGGCAGCATTTCTTATCAGACAGGAGAGTATATGATTGATCCTGCAAGGATTATGTTCTCTTCGTATTGTACCGTTGATAACGCAGACTATGTAGTGAGACTTCCGGGCGGATATCTGAAAATGAATATTTTAGAGCTGGATGCAAACGGAGCTACAGTTGCAAATTATGATATACACAATGGACAGAAGTGGAAAAAGAATCCAAATACGGAAAAGATTGCCTTATCTGTATTTACAACAGGAATGGGGAGAAGCTATACCTTGGAGGAATATAAGGCGTTGATAGCTTCATATCCGGAATTTGGACTAAGGCCATATGTCAGCTACTATAAACCGGATACTATGGATAACCTTAGCGCGACGGAGTTCATAAACAGGATGAATGTCGGCTGGAATCTTGGTAATTCCTTTGACTCTAAGTGCGATAGAAAGAGCAGGGGCTATGATGCCAATCCGAAGCAGGAGCTTAACTGGGGCAATCCGTATGTAACGAAAGAACTGATTGATTATGTGGCTTCATGCGGTTTTAATACGATACGAATTCCTGTCAGCTGGTATTACAATACCGGTGTAGATGAAAACGGGCGTTTGCGTGTAGGAAAACAATGGCTTGCAAGAGTCAAAGAGGTTGTGGATTATGCGATGGCAAATAACATGTACGTTATATTGAATTCCCATCATGATCAGCCAATTTTCTATGCGGGTACAAGCGATGAAAATATGCAGCAGGTTCTTGCAGCTGCGAAGAGTCTGTGGACCGATGTAGCTGCCTATTTCAGAGACTATGATGAACATTTGATTTTTGAATCCTTCAATGAAATCGATAATGTGGCAAGAAGCTGGAATTACAGTGACTTGGCAGCAGAGCAGATGAATGTGATGAATCAGGTATTTGTTAATGCTGTACGAGCAACGGGCGGAAATAATGCGACGCGTATTCTGATGGTTCCGACACTCTTAGATGGTACTGCATCTAATGTGCTGAATGCCTTCCGCATGCCGGCCGATACTGTTGCAGACAGAATTGTTGTTCAGGTACATACATATACAAAAAGATTTGATCGCTCCATAGAGCCGCCATTTGCAAGATTGGAAGCATTTTCTATGCGTATTGGTGCACCGATTGTAATTGGAGAATGCGGAACCACGAATACATATCCGTTACCGGCATTAAGAGATGAGAATGCAAGTAATTTCGTAGCAAGGGCAGCAGCACACGGTATCAAATGTATCTGGTGGGACAATGGTTCGGATTTTAAGATTATAGATCGACGCAACTTTGCCAACTCCGATGTACAGCTGATACAGGCATTGATGAACGGCACGCAGGGATTGGGATATCAGGTAAATGGTGAAATGATCTTAAATAATATTGATCAATTCGTGCTACGCATGCCGAACCTCAAAACGGGTGTGTTAGAACAGCAGTATTGGGGAACCCTGACGACGAATGTAGCCGGCGGTGCGATATCTGTTCCGGCCAAAAAGAATGGTATGGTTACCTTAAAGGCAGAAAATGGTGCAACCGATGTCTGGCTGCAAAGAATTCTGTTCTATGATGCTACAGGAAACTATATATGCGGCAAGGAATTGCAAAGTACAGAATATGTCTTTGATATACCTGCAGGTGCGGCATATATGCATGTGTCCATGAATAGTCCGACCAGAACAATTACCTATGAGCAGTATGGTGTTTACGTGAATGGCGGAGACATCGAGTTAAGTATAAGCTTTTTTGATGAAGGTGATGTTGTTCCAGTAATCGTAAGTAAATAGAGGTAAAAATGATAGGGAAAAAAGTACAAAAACTGTTGGAAATTATGTGGCGCGACAGAATAATACTTTCAATGATTAATTTCCCTGTAAGAAGAAAACGAATTAATTTACATTGGGCATCTATATGTGAAAAAAAATGGGATGGTCTGATTTGGAAGACGGATACCCCAAAACAAAATCTGGGAGATTATCTGGCAGTTCCGATTTATGAGTATATGACTCAGAGATACGGACTGAATCCGGATAAGCCCATGAAAAAAACAATGCATTTGTATACCATTGGCTCCATTATTATGCTGGGGCATCAGGACGCAGTCATATGGGGAAGCGGAATCTTAAAAAGTGAACCCGAGGGATTTCTATGGAAGAGGACAAAATACCGAAAACTGGATATCCGCTGTGTCAGAGGACCCGAAACAAAGAGGAGACTGGAAGAAAACGGTTATGATGTTTCACGCTGCGTGTTCGGAGATCCGGGAGTGCTCATGCCATTCATCTATCAGCCTAAAGAGGGTAAGAAGAAAGACTATTGTGTGATTCTTCATATGGCAGTGAACGAAAGCTACGACAATCAGGTTGATATCCTGCCGGAGGACTGGCAGAAAACGATAGATGAAATCTATAACAGTAAGCTCGTAATCAGCAGTTCCCTGCATGGAATCATACTGGCTGAGGCTTACGGAATTCCTGCTATCCTGCTTGATAAGCTGGAATTTTCGGATTTATTTAAATACAACGATTACTATTACAGCACCGGAAGAAGCGAATATCCCGTCTGTAAAACTGTAGAAGAGGCATTACAGCAGCCGGTTCCGGAAGTTCCGGATCTCACACAATTACAGAAGAATCTTTTGGAATCATTTCCGGTTGATTTGTGGTCATAAGATAAGGCTTAAGAGAGAAGAGCGAGAGAATGATTAGTATTATTGTGCCTGTATATAATGTAGAGGCGTACCTGCAACAATGTCTGAAAAGCATAGTGGCACAGACATTCACCAATCTGGAGATTATCCTGGTGGATGACGGCTCAACGGATAGCAGTGGAGTAATCTGTGATGCATGGCAGCAGCAGGACAAAAGGATTCGGGTAATCCATCAGGATAACGGAGGCTTATCCCATGCGAGAAACGTCGGAATGAAAGCGGCAACAGGAGACTATATTGCCTTTGTTGATTCAGACGATGTCCTGCATGAAAGAATGTATGAGTTTATGATGGATGCGCTTCAGAAAACAAATGCTGATGTGGCAATCTGCCATGAGGATGCGTTCTACGAAGAAGTATATCAAAGCAGACACTATGATACCTGTCATATCGAGCGGGTAGAGGATACAGAAGCACTGATGAAGCATTTTATGCTTGCCTGGACCGGTGTGATTAACTTTGCCTGGAATAAGCTTTATAAAAAAGAAATCGTACAGAGGATATCCTTCCCCGTGGGCAGGAAAATGGAAGATATGTACTTTTCGGCGGACGCGTTGTCAAAGGTTTCAAAAGCGGTATGGTTGGAGGAACGGCTGTACGGGTACAGACAAAGGTCGGGGAGCATTATGAACTCCGAGGATGAAAGTATCTATGCGGAACACGCGCAGGCGATTTTATTCCAGAAAAGTGTATTTCAACGGGAGAGCTACAACGCATATGCCTTATGCAAGCTGGCACATCTGGAACTGGAGGCGAGGCAAAGGGGCATGAACGAGGGTGCAAAGTCTGTCAGAAGGCTTTTTTTGAGGCTGTATGAGGAGTCTGATATTCGTTCTCTTTCGCTGAAGAACAAGTGTAAGGTAATGCTTGCAAGGTATCAAAAAGATATATATTATCTATTGCACAAGCAAAATAAACAATTATTAGTGAAAAATACTAAAAGACATTTTTAATCTTGGATTAAAAACGTCTTTTTTTGTTTAGTTCCACGAAATGATAGAAATATTTTGAATATTATTGCAATTGTATTAGCGTTTCCTGTATAATAGTAACGGGTATAAATGTAGTATAAATAATTAAATAAGGGTGGTAGTATGAAGAAAAAAATATTGTATGGGATGGTAAAGTCATCCATTGCTGTGGCAATGTCATTTATGATGTTGTCTGTTTCTACTATTCCTTCCGCTACGGTTGTATATGGTGAGGAAATCAGTAGTCTGGAGCTTTCGGAGCATAGCACAGAGGAGTCCGAGAGTGAAGAGGTGTCCGAGGAGGAGACCAAAAAGGAAGAGGCTGTGAACGAGGAGACTGAGAAGGAAGAAGCTTCCGAGGAGGAGCAGGAAAGTGAAAGCAGTTCACAGGAAGAGGTAACAAGCGAAGAAGAGACGCAGGAAGAAGTAACAAGCGAAGTCGAGACACAGGAAGAAGTAACAAGCGAAGTCGAGACACAGGAAGAAGTAACAAGCGAAGTCG
>CAYLWP010000007.1:29873-36264 GCA_964387365.1 uncultured Roseburia sp.
AGACAGAGGAAGAAACGACAAGCGAAGAAGAGTCGCAGGAGGATACACAGCAGCTTCAGGCGAAGATTGATGAACTGACACAGCAGATTTCTGACAGTATCTTAGTTGAATTAAATACAGAGGGACAGGAAGAATATCAGCTTATAGTAAAAACACAAACAGATAAGGACGGAAATATCGAACATATTACAATGCAGAATTACGTCGCAATACAGACTGCAATAACAGATGCAATCAAGTCCGAGCTTGAAAAAGCACTGGCAGAGAACAGCGGAAGTGAAGTGATTGCACAATATGTGAACGCAGCAAAGCAGGAGGCTTCCAATATTTATTACGCAGCATGGCTGGCAAGTCAGGCATATGAAAAGGCAGAGCTGAAGTATTTGGAAGAGCTGCAGGCAGAGGCGGAGTATCTTGCGGCACAGCAGGAATTGACGGAAATATTACAGAGCGGCCTGACAGAGTATCCTGATACAACCAAGTTTCAGCAGGAGCTGTTGAAGAAGGCACAGGCAGTGGAAAGTGCCAAAAAGGCGTTAGAAGAAATCAACAAGCAGAAAAGAAACGCAGTGAGCTATAATGAGTGGGCACAACAGCTGCTCAAGGCAAGCTGCGGAGAGATTACGACAAGAGTATACGGCCAGCTGGATACAGAAGACAATTCCATGATTGGCTCAGGAAACGGACAAGGCTATGACACTACGGATTCCACGGTAGTATCGCGTGATAAGGATGAATTTACAGAGGTAACAGCAGGACCGGAGGGAGTCGTAGTTCCGTATGAGATCTATCAGGCTTATGTGGCATCGATGTATGACAGAAAAGATGCGCAGGGGAACTTAATCCCTTATCAGGTGAATGGTCTTGGAGTTGCAGTAACCGGTGATGCAGCCCATGATGCGACCATGCCGGAAATCTATTGGCCGTATGATGCACAGACAGGAAAAATAGATATTACAAAAACATTCGTGAAAACAAGTGCTGAGCAGGAGTATCCTGAGTGGATGACAACAGAGGGAAGTACATACTTTAAGGGCTACACCTTTAAGTGGGAGGATGACGGCTTCTATCACATAGACGGATATCTGTGTACAGCAGGACCAGAGCCGGAACCACAGCCTGAACCGGAACCACAGCCTGAACCGGAACCACAGCCTGAACCGGAACCACAGCCAGCGCCGGAACCACAGCCTGAGCCGGAACCGCAGCCTGAACCGGAACCACAGCCTGAACCGGAACCACAGCCTGAACCGGAACCGCAGCCTGAACCGGAACCACAGCCTGAACCACAGCCACAACCGGAACCGCCGGTGGTAATTGTGGAAGAGCCAACTCCGCTTACTGATACACCGGTACCGAATCTGGTAGAAATACCGGAAGATCCGACACCGTTAACAGATATTCCGGAGGAAGATGTTCCGTTAGACAGTAGCGTACCAAAAACCGGTGATCAGGCTAATGCAGCAGCCCCGATTGGAGGCTTTGGAATTCTTTGTATCTTGGCTTCTATGCTGTATAATCTGTCAAAAAAGAAGAAAAATGGTTAACGTAACAATAATTAGTAGTACTAAAAGACTATATACAAACAATTAAATAAAGAGTATGATAATAACATCAAAAAGAAAAAGGCAAACTTACCGAAAGGTAAGGACGCAAAGCCAAGGGTCTAACGTGTATAACACTATGACAGCCGGTTGCCGGAGTATATTATCATATGCTTATGCTTAAATGCCTTCTCTTTTTACAGAGGAGGCTTTTTATTTGCCAAGAGTTTCTTGGTTCTTTGGTTCAACGATAAGTATACGATGGCGAGTACAAAATTCCTGCATAGCAAATGACAGGAAAGGAAAACATGGTATTTATCGAGAGGAGAAGAATCAAATGAAACAAACAAAACGCAGCATGGTAAAAAGGATAGAAGCATTTCTGTTCGTTGTCGTATTTTTACTGGTTAGCCTTGCACCAGGTACAGCGCAGGCAGCAACGCAAACAATGCAGAGTGTAGAAGAGATTGACTTTGCAGATTTTTCAAACTGGAGAAGCGGTGTTTACTATTATACGAATGGTAAATACTCAGCAAATGTTTACAGAATCTGTTTGAATGATTATGTAACATTTTCAGGAGACGAATATAAGGTGCATCTGACCGATAACCAGTTCCATTTACTGATTAGAGAGTTGAATGCAAGTAAGAATTTCCTGCGTAGCTACGACTTGGTGAACGGACAAACCTATAAGCCGGGAATCAATGCCGAATATCTTGCAATCAGCGTATATAAATATGCAAACGGCGAAACCGGTATGAGCTATGAGGTATATAAGGAAAAATTTGCAAACGGTTTCGTGGCAGAGCTTTGCCCGGTAAAGAGTACTGCAACAGAAGGTAATACTTCAACCGTAGTTCCTGACATAGAACAGGATACAGAGGTAGAGGAAGAAACAGAAACAGTTGTAAAGAAGGCAGCAGTAGAAGATACTGACCTTACCGATTTTGCAAACTGGAGAACAGGACAGTATAGCTGGACAACTGGTGTTTACGAAAGATACGGTTCCAGAATCTGTCTGAACGACTATGTAACCTATAAAAATGACAGCTATAAGGTAAGCATCAGCAACAGCAAATATCAGATGTTAATCCGTGAAATGGATAAAAATCTGAAGTTTATCAAATCCTATGACTTAAAGAACGGAACAACCTATACACCAAGCTCAGATACAGAGTATCTGGCAATTAGTATCTATAATCCGTCAAACTATGGACTTAGTTTCACAGATTATAAGAACCTGTTTGTGGAAGGACTTAAAGTTAAATTAGTGGTTAATGGCAAAACAGACGCAGGGGATGACGAAGAGGTAGAATCAGATGTTCAGGATAAGCCTGACACAAATACTTCAACAAATAATAGTACAAACAACGGAACAAGCAATACACAGAAGCAGACTATTTATGAACTTATTGCAGACATGATTATTAATGCAGATACCTCGGTAAAGGATATTTCTTCTTATAAGGTCACCTACTATGATTTCTATAATAAGATTGTTCCGCAGGTAAAAGAGGAATACTATATTGAAGCTGCCTGCTACCGCAATATGTATTTTGACGGTAATACAAACGGCATTTATATGGTTGACTGCAAGATGAACAATGTAGATGCTGATGCCAAGAACAGAATTGCCCGTACCAAACAGGCAGTTAAGGACTTTATGGCAAGCGTAGCCCCGCAGATGAAGGATCTGGACAAAATATTATTTGCACATGAATACATAGTAAACAGAACAAACTATCAGTTTGACGACGCCGGCACCTGTTATTATGCAGGCGGACCACTGGGTAATGGAGCAGGTGTATGCTCAGGCTATACAAAGGCATTAAATCTGTTATTGAATGAAATGGGAATAGAAACAGACTATGTATCCAGCAAGTCCATGAATCATGCATGGACCTATGTAAAGGTAGACGGCGCATGGTATCATATTGATTCTACCTGGGATGATACAAGAAAGGGCTCCTACAGCAAATATATGCATCGTTTCCTGTTAAGAACAGATGATGAGTTTACAACACAATTAACAGGCAATCTGCATACAGGTTACACAAAGAAAACAGTATCTGCAGCAGCAACATCCACCCGTTTTTCAGACTGGTATGTGCATGATGTAGCCGGCAGTATGTACTATTACAACGGAATGTGGTACTACTGGGATATCAATACCAACTCTATTCTTTGCTCCAATATTGAAGGTACTGTTACAAAGGTAGTTGTAGACGGAAGCAATAGCGGTACGATTACACTGAAAGGTATTTCCGGAAAAGTGCTTACTTATACAATCGGAAGCACACAATATTCCAGAACTTTATAAGTAAGCTATAGTGAACAGTCGGATTCGTCCGGCTGTTCATTTTGATATCATTCTGCTCATGCTTTCCGGGATGTGATATATTTGCAAAAAGGCAGTAAATACAGTAAAATAGAATTAATTTACCGTACAAAACAGAAAGGGTGAAAAATATGTCTGCAATATGGGGTGTGCTCACAAAGGATAGCACAATAGATATGAAAAAAAAGGAAGAGCTTTTAAGAGAATCATACAGTCATTGTATCATTGACAGAACAGAATATTATGTAGGAGAGCATGTCGCATTAGGATGCGGCATTCAGTATTTTACCCCGGAGGCACAAGCGGAGACCTTGCCAATCGCAGATGAAGCCAACGGAATTTACTTTACGGCAGACGTTGTATTAGATAATAGGGAAGAACTGTTAAAAAGACTGGGCTATACGAGCGATGATAAAAGCATACCGGACGGAAAAATATTGTTTGATATGTTTCATAAATATAAAGAAGCATGTCTGAATGACTTGTTAGGAGCATATTCCATTGCCTATTATGATGGAAATAAAAATGAATTGTATCTGGTTGCGGATTCTACGGGTACAAGAAGTTTGCATTATTTCAGACAGGGGAATACACTTTATTTTTCAACATTGATAGAGCCTATTGTAAAGGCATCAGGAGCAAAGGAAATCAATGAAGCATGGATAACAGATTTCCTTGCCATGGATAACATGGCACTAGCAATTACATACGACGAAACACCTTATAAGGATATATGCAGAGTACCGGCATCCCATTACTTAAAGATTACTGCCGATAAGGTGGAAAAAGTATGCTATTGGAATCCGACGGTAGAGGATATCAGGTATCCTTCTGAGGGTGAGTATAAAAAGAACTTAAAAGAGATGTTTCGCGAGAGTGTGAAATGCCTGTTAAGAAACGATAATATGACAATGCTGCTTAGCGGTGGAATGGATTCGTCCTCTGTGGCATGCTTTGCGGCCAGGGAAACCGCGGCAATGGGGAAAATGCTGACCTCTTTTACATCAGTTCCGGAAAAAGATTTTCAGAGCAACTTAAGTGATTACTATGTTACGGATGAAAGTCAGGCTGTTTTAAAAACGCAGAAGTTCCTGAAGGAGAAAGGCTTAAAAATCGATTGCAAATTTATTGATTTGGCAGGTAGAAACAGCTGGGACGACAGAATAGAAGAGTTAAGGGCAATGGAGATTCCTTATAAATCCATGCAGAATTTATTATGGATAAAGGAAGGAATGAAGAAATCCTATGAAATGGGAGCACGCATCATGCTGACAGGCAGCTATGGAAATGTAACAATATCCAATAGCTTTCCTACTGTTTACCAATATGAGCTGATAAGGAAATTTCGCTGGATTACATTTTTAAAGGATTGCAACAGAAACAGAAAGCGGTATAAAGTAGGAATAAAGAGAGCAATCAGGATTGCCGGAAGGACTGTTCTTGACAGCATGAAAAAGCCTCAATATCCGGATATTAAAATCACGGTAGGAAAGTCCTTTATAAAAGACGAATTACTTGAACAATGTGAGTTTGAGAGCAGATTTAATAAGGATTATGAAAAGTATATATGGGCACAATATAGCGGAAGAGAAGCCAAGAAACTGATTAAGAATGATAAGATATTCTATCAGGTTGGTGAAACACAGACAAAGCATTCCCTTGCTACAGGAGTTTTATTGCGCGACCCTACGATGAATAAGAGATTAATCGAGCTTTGTATGCATTTCCCAATCGCGTGCTATTCACAGGAAGGTGTTACCAGAAGACTGGTAAGAGAATATTTTGCAGATGAGCTGCCGGAGCATGTTGTGAAGCAGGGACATTATGGGGTGCAAAGTGCTGACACGGCATTAAGACTGCAAAAGGATGGCGAGCGAATCTTTACGGAAATTGAACAGTTATTGAAAAGACCGGAAGCGGGAAATATCATTAATACCTCAAATGCGTTAGAAGCGCTTGAACAAATAAAGAGCTTTAATAAACCTGATAAAAACTTTGAAGTGTTAAGACTGGAATATACGGCGATGGTAATTGAGTATATCAGTGACCGGATTGCAGACGGAAGATTCGTGGCAAAGGGAAGAAAATGAGCAAATTATAACAAAATTGTTAGGAAGCTTGTAAAAAAATGAAAACTTGATATACTTTCCATGTAGAAATGATTGAGGTAATCTGAAAGGAGAGGTTATTTATGAAAAAGGCATGGGAAAATGCAACATTAGAATCTTTAGAGTTCGTAGCTACAGCAGGTGGTTCAATTTACAATGAAACACAGGACGCAGAAGCTTGGTGGCATGAAGAAGAGAACAGATGGGAAATCCCAGTTGGCGAAGACGAGAAGTTATCATAATTTAAGTGCATAAGCTTTTCAAAGCATAAGAGGGTGTAAGCGTTTAACTTACGCCTTTTTTATGTGTTAGAGGGTTAATTTATTAGTCTATTTGTACAGTTAATCCACTAGTACTTAAATGCTATATACAAATGATGGAATAAATTGTAAAATATATAT
>CAYLWP010000008.1:0-33476 GCA_964387365.1 uncultured Roseburia sp.
AGAGGTATTTTGCTTCTTCCCTTTATTTTTGCCAATTAAAATTATACACTAACTTCCAATTCTTACGCATATAATAACAGCGAAAGAAAACTGAAAATAAAAAAAACGCACCAAATCCTAAAAGTGCCCACTTTTTTCCATTCCTTTTCCGTGTGTAGAATGAAAGAGACCTACCATTCAGTCAGAAAACAAATTACAGCATAAGCTAGTAGGAGGTATTTATGAACAAGTTCAAAAGAAACAAAATGTTGAAAAGGGGTATTACCATACTTCTTGCTGCTGCCATGATTTTCGGCAGTATACCGGTTTCTTCTGTCATTGAAGATGACATTTCCGTTGTTCACGCAGCAGAAAATGTTATCAATTCCATGGATTATTATTCCGTCAATGACGGCCCTGTTTTAAAGGGATCAGGTGTCGGTGAAGCAAGTTATGGTTTTGTTATGCCGGTATTTAACGGCGGGGAATCAAGCTGGCAGGACGTGTCAGGCGACTTATCAGTAAAGGTAAAGGTAAACGGCTCTTACAAGGATATCGATTCCGTAAGCAGCTTTGTTTACAATCAGAACTGGGGACATTGGAATGATGGCGGTTTTACCGGCTATTGGTTCAAGGTTTCCGAAACAACCAATCTTCAGCTTTATTCCAAAGCTACCGGTGTTACCCTTGACTATACCTTAGAGTTTACCAATGTTAACACTACAACCATTAAATCCATGACTCCGACAGACGGTCCTGAGTTAACCGCAGGCCCGACAGGAAGCATCGGATTTACTTATCCAACCTTTAACGGTGACTCTTCCATTCCGTATGAAGCAGTCGCTGCTGACTTAAAGGTATATGTAAAAACTCTGAATTCCGGCACTTGGGTTGATATTGACAACAATGCTGCAAGCGGCTGGATTTATGACCAGAACTTCGGTCAGTTCACAGACGGACCGGGTGGATACTGGTTTACCTTAACCGAATCCATCAATGTAAAGCTGGAGTCAAAATCATCCGGTGCATCTTTAATCTACACTTTGCGCTATGAGAAGGCTTCCAGATCATCCAACAAGCTCAGCGCTTATGATTCCACAACAACATATACCGCTGACAAGAACGGTTCCATCGGTATTCCGCTTCCGAAAATCGGCGGCGGTTATGCATACGAATCCGATCTTGAGAAGTTTGTATACGAGATAAAGATTGACGGAAAATGGGTTGAATTAAGCGATTACAGCAGAAGTACCTTCAGCTACTCAGGAAACGGCTACAACAAGCTCTCTGACAGAAATCAGTGGGGTTACTGGGTTGACTATATCTACGGTCTCTGGTTCCAGCCGATTCAGCAGGATTACGAGATTCGTATCGGTTATCCGGAAAACGGCAATAAGGGCGGCGCTATCAACAGCAACTACGTTTACTACAGCTTTATCGGTAATCCGGATGCGCCAAGACCAACTCCTCCTGATGACAACTTCGTTGTCGGCAGTGTTTCCAATCCTGAGATTGACGGCTGGGAATTAATCTTCAACGATGAATTTTCAGGCAGTTCCCTTGATACAAGCAGCTGGAACTACGTAACAGGCTACTATATTGACGACGATCCGAATAAGTGGGGCTGGGGTAATAACGAATTAGAGCATTATACAGACTCTGAGAAGAACGTATCTGTTTCTAACGGAAAGTTAAACATTACCGCTTACGAAGACCCAAAGACTTTCCCACAGGATCCAAACAGAGTAGCACCATACTCTTCAGGAAAGATTACTACTCAGCATAAGTTCTCATTCAAGTACGGACGTATTGATTTCCGTGCAAAGCTTCCGGAAGGAAACGGCTTATGGCCTGCGCTCTGGCTCTTACCGGATGATGAAGAATACGGTACCTGGGCAGCTTCCGGTGAAATCGACGTTATGGAAGCAAGAGGACGTTTACCGGGTGCATCAAGCGGAGCTATCCACTTTGGCGGTACATGGCCTGCTAACACCTACCTTGGCGGCGACTATGCATTCCCTGACGGACAGAGAATTGACACTGATTATCATATGTACAGCCTTGTTTGGGAAGAAGACCTGATGAAGTGGTATGTAGACGGCAATCTCTTCTTCTATGCGAACAGCGATCAGTGGTATACTACTGCTTCCAGTGCAAAGGGTGCACCTTTTGATAAGGAATTCTACATTATCATGAACTTAGCTGTCGGTGGATGGTTCGACGGCGGTATTACTCCGGATGCCGGAGATATCCCTGCAACAATGCAGGTAGACTATGTACGTGTGTACAAGGCTGAGGGCGACAAGAACGCTACTCATTCCGGTTCTTCAGGTGCCGGCGGAAGCACAGGCAGCGGAAGCAGCAACACAGATAATAATAATAACAACACAAATACAGACACAACCGTTACTGACCGTGTAGGTGACGATACTGTCGGATTCAACAGAACAAACGGTACTCTTGAATTCTATGTAAACGGTGCTACCTTCGCAGACCTTCACTTCAATATCAATAAAGAAGGTCAGGTAAATGTCGGCATGAAGTCTGACGGAAAAGGTAATTTCACCTATACCGTAACAGGCTTAAGCGTAGGCGATACCATTGAATATTTCTTCACCTATAATCCGGGGAACGGAGCGCTTGATACTGCCTGGGCATCCTATACCTTAACAGCAGGTTCGGGAAATACCTCAGGAAGCACTTCCGGAAATACAGGAAGCAACACAAACAACAATAACAACACCGGTGCCACTGCTGAGGGCAAAGGCGTTACCATGTACACCGATCCAAACTACGGCGGAAAGGCAGTTACCTTCGGTGTTGGTGAATACAATATGTCTGCTATGGTAAATGCAGGCATCCCAAATGACAGCATTTCCTCTATTAAGGTTCCGCTTGGCTATAAGCTGACCGTATTTAAGGATATCAACTTTGCAGGCGGCTCCAAGGTATATTCTACAGGAACAGCCAATCCGGGAAGTGACTGGAATGACAAGATTACCTCCTTCATCATTGAAGAGGCCCGTTACTTTATCTACAATAAGAACAGCGGATTAGTTCTTGATATTGAAAAAGCAGAAAACAAAGACGGTGCAAATGTTATTCAGTATAATGTTAACACCAGAAACAAAAAGGCTTGGCAGCAGTGGACAGTTAACCGTATTGCTGACGGCTACTGCACAATTGCCAGTGTTATGAACGGTAAAGTCCTTGATGTTGAGAAGCGTTCAAAAGAAAACGGTGCAAACGTGCTTATGTGGAAATATAATAAGCAGGCTAATCAGGAGTGGCAGATTCGTTACGTAGATGATACCTACACCACCATCGTAAACCGTGAGAGCGGTCTTTCCTTAGACGCTGACGATTGGTCAAAGACACCGGGCAGCAATATTATCCAGTGGCAGCTTGGTGACAAACAGGCTAACCAGCTGTGGGAGTTCCGACTTGTAGATTCGAGCCCTGCAGTGCCTTCTTCAAATAATAACAGCGGAAGCGGAGAAAGTTCATCTTCCAACACCGGTAGTTCTACAACTACCGGTGGAACTTCTGCTGGCAACTCAGGCTATGCGGACAAGCCGGTATTAAGAACAGACATTGCTCCAAGAGACAATCAGATGTTCTTCCAGTTTAACAACAAAACAAGCGGTGCTTACAGCGATGATGAAATCTATTGGTCAATCTTAGGCTTCCATCCTCAGAACGGAAAGCTATGCTATGTAGATAAGAACGGCAATCTGATTCCGGCAACAACCGCACTGAACACAATTACCAAGGGTGACAGAAAGTGCGCAGATGTATTCTATACACTGGCAGAAAAGAATTACGTTTATATGCCTGACATCGTTTCAGGAAGAATGTACATCAGCTACGGCTCTCCTGTTTATGTAACAATCAACAGCGACGTGAACGGCAATGTCGGATTTGCAGGTCCTGACTTAAACAATACCTCTGATCCGAACCAGGACGTATACTTTGAATTTATCGAGTTTACAATTACCAATGGCGAATACTGGGGAAATACAACAAGAGTTGACTTCTTCAGCTTCCCTGTTGTAACAAGATTAATCGGTGATGGCGGATTTATCTCTACACCGGGCGATGCTGATACCTATGACAAGACAGTAGGTGATATCGGTACTCGTGAGGAGATTTTCGCTGCCTTCAAGAAAGAAGTTCCGACAGAATTCCGAACCCTGGTTCAGGAACCATACAGAATTATGGCTCCTTGTAAGGCAACCTTCGATGAGGGCGGCAAGTACGCAAATTACTTCGATTCCTATATCGATGAAATCTGGAATAAGTACAAGAATGAGGATTTAGTATTCAAGTGTCAGGCAGGTACCTTCCGTGGACGTACCAACGGTAACAGCCTTGTATTCAGTCAGGATGGCGGTGAATCCAATATCGTAGTAAATAAGCCAACTACACAGGATGTACTGGAAGGAAAGGGTACCTTAGCAGCCGGAAGCTCCATCGAAAAGGTTGTAGAGGCTCAGCTTTGTGCCGCAATCAACCGTGGTGTTGCACTGACTCCTGATAAATGGGCTGATTCCTCAGCATTTTATAAGACAGCACCTGCTAACTTCTATTCCAAGTTCTTCCATGACCATTCCGTTGACGGATTAGCTTACGGCTTCTGCTATGATGACGTATTTGATTACAGTACTTTACTTCATTACACAAAGCCAATAGCACTGGTTATTGATTTGAAGTGGTAATCGGGAGTTTACAGGAATATTGCTAACATGATTTTTCCTTCTTAGAAATAGAGAGGAGCGGTTTGCACGATGTGCAGCCGCTCCTCTCGTTATCTCTGAACTTTCTCATATTTTAAGAACACATACTCCAGATCAAAGTAGGTCTGTTCTTCACTGTCAGCCGTTATCTTCCATTCCGGCAGCTCATCCAGATTGGGAAAATAAGTATCTGCCTCGTAGGCATAGTCAATCTTTGTCACATGTGCGACATTACAGTAAGGAAGCATCTGACGGTAAACCAAACCGCCGCCTACAATATAAATATCTTCGTCATCATACTTTTTCAGCTCTTCCAACAGTTCGTCCAGTGAATGTACCATAATGGCATCCTTTACCTTATAACTCTTATCTGTTGTGAGCACAATGTTGGTTCTGTTCTTTAACGGCTGCTTCTGCGGAAGCGACTCCAAGGTCTTTCTTCCCATAACAACAACCTTGCCGGTGGTCATCTCACGAAAAAGCTTCTGGTCACGCGGAATCTGTACCAAAAGGGCATTCCTGTTTCCGATCGCCCAGTTCTTATCTGCTGCTACAATTAAGTTCATCTTATTATCCATGCCTTTCTGCTGCCTGCACGCTTTTGCCTTACTTACATTTTAGGCTTGCGTCCGCAGCTCTTTTTTTCCGTACAGTAGCCTGCCAGCTCACATTTAGGCTGGAAATAATGCTCCACCAGATAAGCCCATTCTTCTGAATACGCCGTCAGCTCCCTGCTGATGTCCTGCATCAGTCTGCGGTATTCCCAATATGCTCTGGTACACATTCTCTGATGTGTCATTTCAACCAGATTACGCAGATTTCTCTTATCTACGATTTTGGTTCCCATGCCAAGCGGCAGGAGCATAGCAGCATCCTCTCTTGGTACGCCAAACTCTGTTTCCAAACGGTTGCATGCCTGTGTAATCTGCTGCATGGTTTCCATATAGAGCTGCTTTGCCTCATCTTTCTGCTCCACAGTCGGCGGAATGATATACGCAAAGTCACGATAATTGATATATCTTGTACTTGCCTGCAGTCTTGTAGGTGCACCACCGATATGTGTGTACCATTCTCTGATTACGCGGGTAGAATACCCGTCCAGAATCATCTCTACATTCACGTATTCCATCACGCGATGATGTCCTGACTGAATACAGTCAAGACCACGCTTGTAGTTTTTCTCCTTATCCGTTATATCTGCGCCCCAGCATACGCCGGCACGTTCTCCCATCAGGGTAATTGGGTTCTTTGGTGTCTCACTGATAATTATTATCTTACCCATCTTAACAATATGCTCCTTTCTATCTGTCCCACTTATCACAAAGTGCATTGATCTGATCGGCAAACTTTGCCAGATCCTTATTCGCACCGCCCTCATTCTTATGAATCACGGTAATCAGTCTCTGTCCTGCTGCCAATAATCTCTGGAATACGTCAGAAACAATGTGTATATGCTTCTTCACTGGAACAGGTGCCGCCTCGTATTCAATCGTATTCGTAATCAGGTCAACCCTTGTTCCCGAATACGGTGCGTAGGCGTGCTGCCCGTACTCTATTTTCAGACACTCAGAAAACAGATTGCATACACCGTCCTCGCCATGAACAATAAATACTCTCTCCGGCTTCTTCTCGAATGCACTGACCCATTCAATCAGACCGTTCTTGTCTGCATGACCGCTAAGACCCGGAAGCTGTCTGATATCGGCTCTTACCTCAACACTTTCGCCAAAGAGCTTAACCTCCTTGACACCGTCAATCAGTACTCTTCCCAAGGTGCCTGCTGCCTGATAGCCAACAAACAGTATCGTACATTCCGGTCTCCACAGATTATGCTTCAGATGATGTCTAATACGGCCGGCTTCACACATACCGCTTGCCGAAATAATAACCTTCGGCTTTTCATCGAAGTTAATCTGCTTGGACTCATCACTGGTAATGGCAAACTTAAGTCCCGGGAAGGTAATCGGATTGATACCTGCCTTAACAAGCTCCATCGCCTCCTCATCAAAGCAACTGTATATATTCTTCTGGAAAACACCGGTTGCCTCCACAGCAAGCGGACTGTCCATATAAACCTCAAACTTCGGAAAATCCGGTATCAGATTATCTGCCTTAATCTTTCTTAAAAAGTATAAAATCTCCTGCGTTCTTCCTACGGCAAAGGACGGAATTACCACATTCCCGCCTCTTGTAAAGGTTCTGTTAATCACTTCCGCAAGAGCCTTAACATACTCCGGTCTTTCTGTCGAATGAAGTCTGTCACCGTAGGTTGATTCCATTACAACATAATCTGCTTCCTTTGTATAGATAGGATCCTTAATTAACGGCTGATTTTTATTACCGATATCACCGGAAAACACAACCTTCTTTGTTACATCTCCCTCTGTCATCCACACTTCAATACTGGAAGACCCCAGCAGATGTCCGATATCCGTAAAACGAATGGCAATTCCCTCACTGATTTCAATTTTTTTATTATAATCGCAAGGAACAATCTTACGGATAATACCGTCGGCATCCTCCATCGTATATAGCGGTTCCACCGCCTGTACACCTGAGCTTCTCTTTGCCTTTCGGTTTTTCCACTCAGCCTCGTGCATCTGAATATGCGCGCAGTCACGAAGCATAATGGAACACAAATCAGCTGACGCCTCCGTCATAAATACCTGACCGCGGAATCCTCTTGCATATAAAAGAGGCAGATGGCCGGAATGGTCTACATGCGCATGTGTCAGAAACACATAGTCAAGCTGTGCCTCCTCAACCGGAATATCACAACATTCAAAGGGATTTGCCCCCTGTTGCATACCGCAGTCTACCAATATATTCTTACCACATGCCTGCAAATAGTGACAGCTTCCCGTAACCTGATGTGCCGCCCCCACGAAAGTCATCTTCATATTCAAATTCCTCCTTTTTCACAGTACCATGCTTCCATACACATGATTTTACGAATATTATACCCTAAAATAAAACGAAATGGAAACAATTCCAACGGAATTCTTAAATCAGTACAAACAGCTCATGCAGCGCTCTGGTTGCGGCAACATAGAGCAGCTTGGCAAGCTTGGGGTTATCCTGATATCCCTTTAAATCAGGCTTCCAAAGCAATACACAATCAAATTCCAGACCCTTTGTTTCCTTGACCGTCAGTACCGTTACACCTTTTGTGAATCCGCTCTTTGCTGTATCCTCCAGCTCCATACGTCCGTGAAGCCTGCGTCTGATATCCTCTGCTGTTTCATAATCAAAGCAGACAATCGCAATCGTTTCATAGCCCTTATCCTGCATTTCCTGCACTATTTCCTCGGAGATTCCCAGTGCTTCCTCGGTGGAAATGCTCTCTATCATATGCACCGGCTCGCCATGGCGGATAACCGGTTCAATTTTATATGCGCCCTTTGATGCGCTGTCTAACAGCTTTCCTGCAAATTCTGATATCTCTATGGTGTTACGATAGCTCTTTGCCAGCACCCTGAACTCATCCGTATCCTCACAAAAAATCTTATCTCTCATGTCACGCCAGTCATTCATGCCAAACTCATAATTTACATTCTGGGACACATCTCCCATTATCGTAAAAAAGCACTGCGGCAGTACCGTTTTCAACGTATAATACACAATCGGTCCAAAGTCCTGCGCCTCATCAATAAAAATCTGCCCGAATTCCTCATCCGGCTTTTTTTGAATCGTGCGATAATAAATCAATACCAGTGCCGCCACATCATACACATCGAAGATGCCCCTGTGCAGATTGGCTATTACGGGGGTAACATCAATATAATACGCATTTCCGTATGCCTCCAGAAATCTCTCGTAAATCGTCACAATGCTGCCCTTGTACTGATGAGAGCTGAAATAATTCTTATACTGCGCAAGCTTTTTACCATAAATGCCTACCTCTTCCCTATCCATGGACTGAAGCCTGATTCGTGCTCTTAATCTCTCATCAAGCGTAATCAATAAACGGTTTATCGAAAAATCAGGGTTACCCTCAATGAAGCCGGCATTATTCTTCTGAGATAACAGTGTTCCCAAATCCTTATCTATTACCACACAGTTTCCCAGAATATGCCCCCGCAGCTTCTCCAGATATTTTTCCAGCTCTTTTGCAAAAAGCATTTTGCTCTTCCATGCATATTTTGTATCCGGCTCCACCAGCTGATATTTTTTCTTCCATTCCTGTTTTAACAGATAGGTGAGAAGCTCGTCCATTCGCATATGCTTCACATCATAAACATCAAGCTCCGGTAAGCCGCCTGTGATATAATCAATCAGGATATCACTTCCGCCGACAATACAGAATTCATTCGAGGAAAAACGCTCCTTGTAGTTATACATGATATAGGAAATCCTATGCATGGCTACGGTTGTTTTTCCGCTTCCTGCAACTCCCTGCACGATTACATTGTGAAAAGGATTCTCTCTGATAATCGCATTCTGCTCTTTTTGTATCGTAGCAATGATATCACCCAGAACCGCATCACGATTCTTACTAAGATACTTCACCAAAAGCTCATCATTGGCAGCCACGTCACTGTCATAATAGCCCTGCAGTCTTCCTTCCTCGATATCAAAGGTACGCTTTAACTGCAAGTCAATCCGGTATTCCCGGCCGTCCGGTATGAGATAGCTCCCCTGTCCCAGTTCATTCTCATAATACACCGTGGATATCGGTGCGCGCCAATCCACAATCACAACGTTTGTCTGGTCCTTTTGTACACCATACTTCCCGATGTAGATGGATTCCTGCAGGCTCTCATCCAGATTTTTGTAATCAATCCTGCCAAAGAACGGTCTTTCATATGCCGCCTGATTCTTTATAAGCTGGTTCCTGCTGTGTTCCTCCAGACTCTTTGACGTAAACATCTGGTCATACAGCTCCACGTTACCGCTTTGCACCTCGTCAAACAATGCCTGCGTTTCTTCCCGTCTCTTCTCCACCTGCTGCTCATACATCAATATATTACTGCGTATGATTTCCCTGCATTCCTGAAAATGCTTCTCTTCCTGCTGCCTCTCGTTTTGTACGCTCATTCGATACCTTGCCTTTCCCGTTGCAGATTTGTCAAATCTACGAATGAAGGAATTTGTTCCTCCACCTTGCATACACACTTCCCAATTTACAGGGGTTATGTATTTGAGTTAACTTGATACAAGCATTAGTATACTGAGTTTTTTATTTGTCCGCAAGCCAAAGAAAAGGGCATCACAAGACACCCTTTTTAATCTATTTATTCCCAATAGAGTTCAATATACACACATTCTTCGCCATCCATCTCAAAGCTGATGGTTGCATTGTCGCTATATTCATAGGTGATATAGCTTGGTTCCTCAATGTAGTCAGCACCGTAGGCTTCCTCAATTTCTGCCTTGGTGCTTCCGATACCAATTCCTGACAGCGTCTTTTCCTCACCGTTGAATTCAATGATGTTCACGATATCCTTGCCCGCATCCGGATAGGTATAAACCGTTATGCCGCCATAGTAATAAATCTTATCCTTACCATCATGCAGACAGCTCTGCGCCTCCTCGAAATCATCCGGCTCACCCAAGTCCTCTGACAGCTCATTGATATCCTCTCTAAGCTTTACAACCACACCGTTTATTTCCACTGCAAAATCTGACTCATCAACAATTCCGTCTGCCACAGCTTCCGCTGAAGCCTTCTCTTCCTTCTTGCTTTGTTCCTTTTTAGGCTCAGTCTTGGCAACGACTTCGTTAACCTTTGTCTCTTTCTTTGCCTCAGCTTTTGTTGCAGCCACCTCCACAGGCTTCTGAACGGTCGCAACCACGGTTTCTTCCTCAACAACAACGAGGTCTTCCTCCGGTGCTGCTTCTTCCTGTGCAGCCTGTCCGCAGGCGGATATACCAAAAGCAAACAGTATACAAATCCCGATTACAATTATTTTTTTCTTCATAACATCCCTTACCCTTCTTATTCTTATGGTGTTGCAGGATAATTCTTATGTTCCCATTTGAATCCTTTGGAAACCATTTCCGCATCAGTTCTGATATACTGCCCCTTTAAGGAGTCTACATGATACCAGCCCTCTACACCTTTTCTTGTTGTATATACAAGATTCCAGTAATGCTCTGCATAAACAAAGCCCTTACCCTGTATTGTCTGAGTCTGATAGCCTGCGCGCTCTAACAGCAGTGATGTCAAAGCCTCATAATAATAGCAGGAGCAACGCTTGTTCTTCAGCGCATAAACAGCCATTTCCTCTTTTGTTGCAAGCTTGTCCATATATTTATAGCGAAGCCTTCCCTTGACATAGCTTGCAATCGAAGTAATATCCTTGCCTGTTTCCGCCAGAATCTCATCCAATGCTGCATCCAGATTATCTACTGTGACCTCCATACGGGTTAATGCTCCCTTAGAATCAGCCCAATACATACCAACGGCTTCATTTACCGCCAGAATCCCTTTCTCATCAAAGTAATAGGAAACGCCGTCTACCGTCTGTGGTCCAACATACATAACACCGTTTTCGTCGTAATAAGAGAATCCCTCAATGTTCTTCTTCCAACCATGCAAAAATTCACCGTTTTCGGAATAATACGCTTTCCTTCCGGCAATCAGACATTCTCCTGTATAGATTCTGCCATTTTCGTCTGCATAAAAGATACCCTCGTTTTCAAAGCTTCCTTTCTGCAAACCATCATCATTCACATAGTACTTTACTCCATCTACATAGATAAAGCCCTTCTGATCATACCCATGCTGATCACGGTAAAAGGTCAGGCCATCCTTCTCATACCAGCCGGTAATAAACTCTCCCGTTTCCAGAAAACGATAGCTTTGTCCGTCTATAACACAATCGCCTCTCTGCATAATACCGTTCTCATCAAAGTAGAAGGTTTTCTCTGCAAGTGTTGCCCAGCCACTGTAAAGACTTCCATCCTCCAGCAAAAAGTAGTAGATATTTCCGTCAATACACTGTAAGCCCGTAACCGGAGTACCCTCTCCGTCCAGATAATAAAGCTTACCCTCTGTCTCCTGCCAGCCGGCAGGTTCGGCCTCAGATTCCTCTGTTTCTTCCTCGGCCGTTGTATTTTCTTCGCTCACTTCTGCTGCAAAAACAGTATTTGCACTAATCATGCACAGCACCAGAACAATACATAATAATGCCTGTACGATTCTTTCCTTGCAATGAGTCCATCCATGTTTCATAAACCATTCCCCCAATTTCCATATCCGCTTTCCTTAGCATGTTAAAAAAAATAAAAGCACTGTAAAAATCCATAAAATTACTACAATGCTTCTCTATTCCAGTACATACATTATCCGTCTTACGCATTGTACATGCGATGTTTTCCTTACTATAATATATTGTACTTAAATTATATAATTTTTCTAATTTTCTGTCAATTTAAGCAATTTACAATTTTTAAGCTGTTTTTTATGTATTTTAGTCACTTTTGACATGCCCGAAACACTATGTAAACCTTGCAAACGGTTTCACCTGAAATGCAGCATAAGACCTGCGGTATTCTCTGATATCAAAGTGCCACCACTCCGATGCCAGTCCGTTAAAACCATTGGAAAGCATGATATCCGACAACAAATCAGCATTCTCATTATTCAGCGATAAAACCGATCTTGTGCTAAGCTCATGCATCGGTGCCTGCATCTGCAGCTCCTTGCCTGTCGCAAGATCAACCAGCGTAATATCAACAGCTACACCATAATTATGGTTTGATACTGACTTTGCAAGAAAATTATTCTGCGCATATTTCACACCATTGACAGGCGCTGTCATATATTCTCCGTAAACAGGATTGGCAGCTACAAAATCCGAGGTCTTGGCATAGATATCCTTGGTAACGGTATATGGGCGATATGCGTCATATACCTTGATTGTATACCCTCTCTCAATGGCATCTTCCTCTGCTTCATACAGCTTCAATGCAACCGGGTACAAAAGCGGAACCAGATATCTTTTTGCTCCTACCTTGGCATACGGATAAAGAACCTCGCCTGTTACATCCTTGATATCATATCCATGAATCTTGTAGATGCTGCTGTAGGAATTGGTAATATCATACTGCATCTCCTTCTGCATGACATCCGGAAGATTAATCATACAGATATTGCAGTCAACCAGACCAACCTTCTTCTGACAAAAAACCTTAAAATATCCATCGGCATAAAATAACACCTTCATTGGTGTTCCCGCCTTAACCTCAAGTACAATATTTCCTCTATTGTCAAATAACGACGTATCCTCCACCGGCCAGACAACAGCGCCTCTGACAGGAAGCTCTGTCTGCGGCTCCACGCTCTCCTCATCCTGTGGCTCAGCCTGTTCCTCTGCAGTCTCACCCACCTGTGGTTCTTCTGCCGACACAATGACCTCCTCCGTCATTTCTGTCGCGTTCACCTGCATTCCACCGTTTGCTCCAAGCACAAGCAGTACACCTGCAAGCACCGCTCCAAAACGGTAAAAACCCTTATTCATTACTCTCCTCATTACTAACCTACCCTTTCGACCTTCAATAGTACCAAATAGCCAATTTGACCAAACAAGTCACCTTTATCATAGCACAACCATACGGGTAATTCTATGTGCATATCTCACAATATGTAAAAAAAAGGCATTTGCAATCTGTACAAACGCCCTAATTTTCAATCCCTTTTTTCTTATTTTTTCTGTTTATCCAGGAGCTCTCGTAATGCCTCCTCACTCTCGCTCACCCAGGCATCCTCCTCCTCGGCATTCAGCCCCAGATATTCTGCCAGAGTACATTCCTCATCGCTCATGCCCCACTCATAGCTGTAATCATCAATCGCCTCAAACTCTATGCTTCCCGCAAGATATAATTCCTTAAACTTCTCTGCCATATTCTCGCCCTGCCTTTCCTGTTTCTTCTATGGTACATCAATCCCGCCTAAGTCCGCAAGGTTTCTTTCCACAATTTCTATCAAAACATAATCACATTCTGTCTCCTCAACCAATGACAAATCATACGGTGTCGAACGATTGAAGGTACAGCTCGAAAAGGTCTCACTCATATACGGAATCATCGCTCTTCCAAAGCTGTCACGATATACTAAAATCCCTTTCCCGTTTCCTTCCTCACTCGTGGAACGGATTTTAATATCGTCCATACTTCGTACCCTGCCAACATAGGAAAACTCCTTCTCCTGCGTGTACACATGCTGCTCCTCATAATACTCTGCAGTCGGAAAAAGAATCTGATATAAATCAGGCTCGTGCACTGCTTCTACCGTATAATCGCCAAGGGAATGCCGTTCGGTAAGCCCCAGCTCCTGATACACTGCATTCAGCACAAGGCGCGCCCCGGTATTGTTCCAGTGTGTATCCTGATGAAGATACAGCTCGTCCTCCTCCTTGCCCGCCTCCAATATGGCAAGCGTATCTACAAAAGGGACTCCCTTCTGCTCCAGGGTCTCCTGTAACAGCGTCAGATTCGTCTCTTCTGCCTTCTCCCCGAATCTTGCCGGCATATACTCCGGATAAACACTGTTCTTATTCGGCACCAGCATAATAAGCGGCTCCTTGCCCTGCTCCTTAATATAATCACATACCCGAACCAGCTTCTGCGCAATCGCATCAATTTCCTCCTGCGCTAAAACCACGCCACCGTAATCTTCCAATGTCGCATCAAAAAACAGCCAGTCATCCTCGCCTAAAACCACCTGCTCATCTGCAGGTGAACCAAAAAGCTTGTACTTTAGAAAGCTGTCAGCCTCAACCAGCTCTCCACGAAACGCAAAATGCTCTGCCACATACGTCTGAACTTCCTCAAAAAAGTCCGTATTAACGCTTCCGTCCTCCTGCGTCCACTCCGGCCATTCCGACAGTGTCCTGTTCTCGGAAAGCTCGGAAGATACCACTCCCATACATGCTGTCGGAATCGTACATATCACAAAAAAAGCAAGGATAAAGATAAGCTTTGCTATTTTTTTCATAACCTGTGCCCCCTAAAATCTGAAATAAATAAACGGATTGTAGCTGCTTGTAGCCAGATTCATAATACAAACCACAATCAGGCAGGCCGCCACACCATACTTAAGCACGCCTCGCTTTTTTACCACACCGGAAACAGGCACACATAACAGCAGTCCTGCCGCAAGACTGCACACATGATAAGGCGTTGCCAGCTTGGCAAGCAGCATCAGCTCGCCCACCTCAGTCGTAAAGCCTGTAAACATAGACGCCAGAATATGACCTGCCTGCGCTATCGTGTCAGCTCTGAATATAACAAAACCGCATATTACCACCAACAACGCATAAATATGGGAAAATACCTTATTTTTTAGCGGAATCCACCCCTTGTACTCCAAAATTATGAAAATACCGTGGAACAGGCCCCATACAAGAAACGTCCAGTTGGCACCATGCCAGATGCCTGTTGCTAAAAAGACAATAAACTTATTACACATCGTCCTTGCCGCACCCTTTCGGTTTCCGCCAAGCGGAATATACAGATACTCCTTGAACCATGTGGAAAGAGAAATATGCCATCTGCGCCAGAACTCCTGAATACTTGCCGAAATATACGGATAGTTAAAGTTCTCCTGAAAGGTAAATCCAAACATTCTGCCAAGGCCAATCGCCATATCAGAATAACCACTGAAATCAAAATAGATCTGCAGACAATAACAAATGGCTACCGCCCATGCAGTCAACGCCATATTAATCTGTGTTGTATAAAGCGTATCCACCACAAGCGCCATTACATTTGCAATTAACAGTTTTTTTGCCAGACCATAGATAAAGCGCACAAGCCCTGCCGCCGTATCATCAATGGTAATCTTACGATCCGTCAGCTGTTTCTCAATATCATGATACTTTACAATCGGACCTGCAATCAGCTGTGGGAAAAAGGAAATATACAGCATCAGCTTCCACGGACTCTTCTGTACCGAATCCTTATCACGATATACATCAATACAATAAGATAAAGCCTGAAACGTATAGAAGGAAATACCGATAGGTAGTGCAATCTCCGGTACAGGCAGCTGCAGACCGGTAATTGTATTCACGGTTGATACCAGCAGTGCGCTATACTTAAATACTACCAGCATACCAATATTAAAGATTACCGTCAGTGCCACAATGCCCTTTCCTCCGGATTTACTTGCGGCAATCCACCTTGCAAAGGCATAATTTACCAGAATCGAACCAATCATCAAAAACACATAAAGAGGCTCTCCGAATGCATAAAACAAAAGACTTGCTATAATCAAAATAAAATTTCTAACCTGAAGTTTCGGACATACACAATACAACAGATAAACGATTGGTAAAAATACAAAAAGAAAAATACACGAACTGAATACCATTACTTCTCCCCCATTACACAGCATTCAAATTTTAATCTATGCCTATATTTTATCAACTTGTGTATACAATTGCAACAATTTATTCGTATTCGACACTGCTCCGGCATACAAATTCTCTTTATTTTAATAAATTTCTGACATATAGAAACCCGGGCATACCAACCCGGGTTCTGTTTCTTATACATTTTCAATTACACTCAGCTCAATTCCGATACACATTTCACCCTCCATACGGAAGCTCAGCATATATTCTTCCATATATATGTATATCAAATGTTCAGGATCCATCACATACTCAATACCGTAGGCGGCCTCGATGTCCGCTCTGGTACAGCCAATCCCCATACCGGATAACGTTTTCTGCTCACCGCCAAGCTCAATCCGCTTCACGATATCCCGTCCCGACTCCGGTTCCGTATGAACCACCACATCACCATACACATAGTGCTTGTTGCTTCCGTCACCACGACTGTTAATCTCCTCGAAAAACTGCTCCGGCATACCAAGCAAAGGCATCAGCCTGTTTATCTCACCGTTCAGGTATACATCCGTACCTCGAACCTTGGCCACAAAGTCTGTTTCATCCACGTTTGCGTCAGCCGGCTCTGCCGTTACCTGCTCTGAAGACAATACGATAAACTCTTCCTGTGCCGTCACCTCTGCCAGATGCAGCGCTTTTTCCTCCGCCGACTTCTGCTCTGTAACAAGCGGTTCCTTTACTAACGGTGCTTCCGGCTCATCCCTGATGACAATAACCTCCGGTTCCATCGCAACAACCTGCTCCGTAGCCGCAGGTGATCCGCATGCAGTCAATCCATATATAAATAATGTCAAAATACATGTAACGATACATTTTCTCTTCATGCGAACCCCTCCTGTTTTTATGACCCTGCTCCGGCTTCTTCCATCCAGTTTGCAGCTTAATTTTTCTCTTCACAGATACAATATTTTGTATTATTTCTACATCTCTTTTAAAGAGTGTATTTTGATTATATATTTTTCGTTATCGTCTGTCAATTTGGTTTAATTTACATATTTTTTTCTTCTTTTTAGTCATTTTAGACATTTGACATCCGATAACAAATCACTATGTAAACACCATTAGACAAATGTAATAAATTAAAAGCACCTCTGTACCTCCAAACGCAATGATTTTTGTGAAATTAATACAAAGCTATACAGTGCAACTCTTGTTTTGAATTTTCAAAAAACTTGCTAAAGTCGAGAAAAAAAGGTAATATAGAAAGAAGCGCGATGAAAATATTAGAAAAGGACTTATTAGACATGAATAAAACACATACCTTAAACATGACTTGTGGCAGTCCGGCAAAGCTGATGCTTCGCTTTGCCCTGCCACTTTTGATTGGAAACATATTTCAACAATTGTATAATCTTGTCGATTCCGTTGTCGTGGGCAATTTCGTAGGTGCCGATGCCCTGGCCGCCGTAGGAAGCTGCAGCCATGTGAACTTCCTGTTTTTCTCCCTCAGCTCCGGCCTTGCTACTGGAATCGGTATCATTATCTCGCAATACTATGGTGCGGGTGATGAAAAAAACGTCAGCGTTACGATATCCAATTCAGTATATGTACTGGTTGGCGCATCACTTATTGTCAGCATCATCAGTATTCTTCTGGCAGAGCCATTGCTTCGTCTGCTTCAGACACCGGAAGGAATTCTTAGAGATTCCGTTATTTATATGCAGACCACCTGTGCGGGCTTAATCGCCACAGCACTCTATAACGGTGTCGCCGCGATTTTAAGGTCTCTTGGCGACTCCACAACGCCGTTATACTTTTTGATTTTATCCAGTATCATTAATGTCGTGCTGGACCTTGCCTTTGTACTGTTGTTTCACTGGGGCGTATTCGGCGTCGCGTTTGCAACGATTATTGCGCAGGGAGTATCCGCCGTGATAAGTATTATTTACGCTTATCGTCATGTCCCTCAGTTTCGACTGACCAGAGAGCAGATGGCTCCCAAGCCTGAAATCATTCGTCGTTCCTTCGCCCTTGGTTTCCCACTGGCACTGCAGAACTCCTTAATAGCCATTTCCGGTATGATGCTTCAGGGCGTAATTAACAGCTTTGGTGAGACTATCATTGCAGCCAATACCGTTATCACCCGTGTGGAACAGGTCGTACAGCAGCCTTACGGCTCCCTGAGCGTTGCGCTTACCACCTATACCGGACAAAATATCGGTGCAGGTAAGCATGACCGTGTAAAGCAGGGCTATAATCAGTCAGTTCTTACAGTACTGATTTTCAGTCTGCTTCTGATTCCGGTTATCTTCCTGTTTGGCGAACAGATCATCGGCTTTTTCGTAAATGACCCTGAAGTAATCAGAATCGGTGTTATCGCGTTACGAATCAACAGCTTCAGCTACTTTGCACTTGGCATGATCTATGTTCCCCGTTCCCTCTTAAACGGTTCGGGTGACACCAAGTTCTCCATGATAAACGGCATCACAGAGATTATCTGTCGTATCGGATATTCAAATATATTAACAAGAATCCCGCTCTTTGGTTACTGGGGCATCTGGCTGACCACCTGTGCAACCCGTGCAACAACCGCTATTGTGTGTGTCATACGATACAAAAAAGGACTGTGGAAAGAAAAGAATGTCATAGATTAACAAATCGGGTAGGAGGTAGATAATTATTTTATCTACCGACCTCCCACACCACCGTACGTACCGTTCGGTATACGGCGGTTCTTTAGTTTTCACATATTTTCAAGTAGAACTCTGTGAATGTTGGATAACCCCATTCACGGAGTTTTTCATTATTCAAAGCAAACTGCACCATTCTGTTATTGCTACAGTTCCATATGCCTTCGGTTTGCATGGCAACCTTATCCTTAGCTGTAGCCTGATGTGATTTCTGTTCGTCAGACCAGAGCTTTGCGTACACCTTCCTCTAGATTCCCCTCACGTTAATCATAATCTTTGTTATGAATAGGACACCCTTGGTGTTCGGCTATATCCTTCCCCTACTAGGGCGGATTAGGGACTTCACCCATTAGAAACGTGCGCCGCCAGGCGCACCACAATATAAAAGCTCCTTTTGGCAAGGTTCCAAAAGGAGCTTTTCTTATTTCATTTATTATTTGCTTAATTTGAAATGCTGTACCATGCTGTTCAGGGTAGTTGCCTCTGCTGCCAGCTCTTCTGAGGTAGCAGAACATTCCTGTGCAATTGCTGAGCTGTCCTGAATTCCCTGAGAGATTTCATCAATCTTCATACGAATCTCTTCCATGCTCTTTGTCTGGGAATTTGCATTCTCTGTAGTCTTCTGAATCATGCCGTTAACCTGATCTACCGCTTCAACGGAAGCATGTAATGAATTAACAACCTGTTCAACCAGAGCATTACCCTTTGCAATTTCATCAAGAGAAACACCAATCAAATCACGGGTTACATTAACTGCCTTTGCACTTTCATCAGCAAGCTTTCCGATTTCTGTTGCAACAACAGAGAATCCCTTTCCTGCTTCACCGGCACGGGCTGCTTCGATAGAAGCATTTAACGCTAACAGGTTGGTCTGGTCTGCAATCTCTTCGATGGTTGTGATAATGCCAACAACCTGCTGAGAGGTCTGCTGGATTTTCTCCATTGCAGTTCTCATTAAATCCATCTGCTTCTGACTGTCATCCATCATTTGGGTAACCTTCTCGGTTTCCTTAGCTGAGCCTTCCGCATCCTTCTTATTCTCTTCTACCTGTTCTGAAATAGAGGTAGCTATCGTAACCAGATTCTCAACTGCAGTTGCCTGCACACCTGCACTTTCTGCAAGTCCCTGTGAAGCCTTTGCAAGCTCATCCGCACCCTCGGTTACCTGTCCTGCACTCTCGATAATCTTCAGCATTACGTTATTCATGGATGAAGAAATACCCATTAATGCGTCCTTTACCTTTCGGAACTCGCCCGCATAATCCTGCTTCAGCTCAATGGAAAGCTTTCCATCTGCCATATCCGAAAGTACAACCGCTACTTCATCAATATAAGCAATATAGTCCTTTAATCTGCGAACTGTTTCGTTGAAGGAATTTCCCAGCTCACCGATTTCATTTTCTGCCGAAACCGTAAGCTCTACATCCAGATCGCCCTCTGCCATCTGCTGTGCTACTTTATTTAAGTCTAAAATAGGCTTTGTAATCTTTGATGCTGTCCTCTTCATTCCAAGGATAATCAGAACGATACCTGCAGCAAACAATACTACCAGGAGTACAAGCGTTGTTATCAACTGTCCATAATACTCTGATGTAGGAAGACTGCTGATTACCGTGTATCCGGTCGTTCCGACAGGTGTAACATAGCCGTACTGGGAAGCTCCGTCTGTTGTGTAATTTAAGAATACTGCTTTATCATTTGCTACTGCATCAATAACATTCTGTGAAATATCAATTTCAGATATATTCTTCTGTATCAGGCTCTCATCAGGATGATATACAACTAATCCGTCTGCAGATAACAACATAATGTATCCGTTAGTACCAATTTTATGCTGCTGCATAACTGTCACAATCTGTGTCATGGAAATATCCATACCGGAAACACCAAGAACCTTACCGGTCTCATCATAAATCGGTGAAGCGGCACTCAAAATTGTCTGACCTGTACTTGCATCGACATACGGCTCTGTCAGTACTGTTCTGCCTAAAGCTGTACATGAAAACCATGGACGTGATGTAATATCCCATCCCTCAGGAGTGGTAAATTCATCTGACTGTGTACACTGACTTGCCTCTACATCGCCGAACCATGTCGCAAGAATCGTATCAGGATGTGTTCCTGTCATATTTTTCAGATTTTCAAAAACAGTAGGGTATCCCGGATTATCGAGAATACTTTCTCCCTCACCTGTTTCCTTTAACACCTGACGAGCCTGCGGATTAACCGCCAGCTGTTCTGTCATACTCGTATAAGTACTAAAAAAGTCAGAAAGCTGATTTGCCATCGACTGGGATTCCAATGTCAGCTCCGTTTCCTTAGCAGACATCAAAACAGAATTCACCATGAATACGGCAACGATAGCTATAACAACTAATACAGCCATTACGTTTCGTCCGATTTGTATTATAATCTGATTTTCAATTCGTCTGTTAGAGATTTTTGTTTTTTTATTTTCACTCATAACCTTCTCCTCCTATGGTAAGTTTCTAACTATTTACTAGTATACCACCTTGAAGACTCTTTTTTCAATATATTAAGTGAGAATTGTTTTATATTTTTATTTTTTTGTGACTATTCGCTGTTTTTACTTCATAGGAATTTCCTATGAAGCAAAAAAGATGGAGAATCAAATCTGATTCTCCATCTTACCTTATTTATATAAGAAGAGCGATAGACGGGGCTCGAACCCGCGGTCTCGACCTTGGCAAGGTCGCGCGTTACCAACTACGCCACTATCGCATGTATCTTGTTCACAACCTCTTGCCGCGAACAAGATATACTATACTATGTTTTTCCTTATGTGTCAACCAAAAATTTTAATTTTATGTCACCTTTTTATTCTGCGTTATCCAAGGCATGCTTATACTTCAATCGATAAATACGAACAAGTGACTCCTGTATTCTGTCCTCTGTAATTGTTCCGTCTGCAATGGCCTGCATCACACCCTCGTATGCCTTAGGGTAATCCTCCGGAACAAACAGGATATCTGCGCCTGCAAGAATAGCTGTCACTGCTGATTCACCTGCACTGTACTTAGCTGTAATCGTCTTGTCATTGAGCATGTCCGTCATCACAACACCCTGAAAGCCAAGTTCCTTTCTCAGGATATCCTGTATGATTACACCGGACATCGAGCACGGCGTTTCATCACCGACCACCTCAGGTGCAGAAGCATTCGATACCAAGATACAGTCCACGCCGTTCTGTATTGCCATCTGATAGGTCAGAAATTCGCTGTTTTTTAATTCCTCTGGGGTTTTGGTAATTGTCATGCCCTGTGACGTATTGATGGAGCCTTCCCCCGGGAACTTGGTTAATACAGCACTAATCTCCTTCTCCTGCAGAGCTGTTACAGCTGCACTGACAAGCGGAGCTGCCGTTGCCGCATCACTTCCAAAGGTTCTTCCCTGTAATGACTGATTTCCTTCCTCTGAAACCACATCCGCCACGGGAGCAATATTCATATTCATACCATAGGTTGCAAGCTTCTCTGCGATTGTAGTATAAGCTGCCTGTACCTCTTGCGTCTTAGTCAGCTCTGCTGCCTTTGCGGTTTCCGGTACGCCAAAGCTCTCGGAGCTTCCGCACTCTCTCTGAACCGCGAGGAATAATGGAAACCTTGAATACGTTCTTGTATTGGTCATCATCTCTAAGAACTGTTCCTCAGACTTAAAGTTCTTCTCTGCATACAAAATACCGCCCACCGGATACTGCTCCAACGCCTTCTTGGTACCCTCGCCTGCCTGCACCACCTTGCCGACTCCGGTGATAGACTCCGGAGATACGATAAACATGCCTGCTACCTTCTCCTCAAGGGTCATCTCCTGAAGCAATGCATCAACCAACTCATCAAGCGGGTCAGGCTCCGGAGGCGCTTCCTCTGTGGGCTCTTCCTGTGTCAGGGTCTCCTCTGAATCGCCTTGCGTCTCTGTCATAACCTGATTCTCCGCCTCAGCCATAGCATCATCAACCTTTTCATTATAAGCATCCAGCCCTTTTTTTGTTGCTCTGACACCTAATACGACACCTGTTGCTGACAGGGCTATTAAACAGATTAAAACAACATATGCCAGTATCTGATTTCTGATTCTTCTTCGCCTTCTGATTTCTCTGCTTGTTAATTCTTCATTCTTCATTTATTATCTCCAACTTTCGTTCCTTACATGCAATCGGTTCTCTCTCAGTCACTACTTATGGTATGTTTTACCCGATTTTCCCCACTACACTACAAGATAGAGTAACATACTCTACTATTATCATAACACAAATCCCCGACATATGAAAACCTATGTCGGGGATTTTATTATATTTTTGTTAAGTTTTTATTCCTTATACTAAAGGATACTTATCTGTTAATGCCTGAACGATTGCTCTTGCCTCTGCAACGCCTGCTTCCTGCTTCTTGATTACCAAAGCAATTGCCTCTGCAATCTTATCCATATCGTCTTCCTTCATACCACGACTTGTAACAGCCGGTGTACCAAGTCTGATACCGCTTGTAACGAACGGAGACTTCGGATCGTTTGGAATCGTATTCTTATTACAGGTAATATGTGCTTCGTCAAGGAGCTTCTCAACTGCCTTACCTGTTAAGTCATATGTAGTAAGGTCAACGAGCATCAGATGGTTGTCTGTACCGCCGGAAACAATCTTGATATCTCTGCTTGTTAAGCCCTTGCAAAGCGCCTGAGCGTTAGCAATAATCTGCTTCTGATAATCCTTGAACTCATCAGAAAGTGCTTCCTTGAAGCATACTGCCTTAGCTGCAATTACATGCATCAAAGGACCGCCCTGGATTCCCGGGAAAATTGCCTTATTGAAGTTAAACTTCTCTGCTGCTTCCTTATTTGCAAGGATAAGTCCGCCTCTTGGTCCTCTTAAGGTCTTATGTGTTGTTGTTGTAACAACGTCAGCATAAGGCATTGGACTTGGATGAAGTCCTGCTGCAACAAGACCTGCGATATGAGCCATATCTACCATCAATACAGCGCCAACCTTATCTGCTACTTCTCTGAAACGCTTGAAATCAATTGTTCTTGCATATGCACTTGCACCTGCAATAATCATCTTAGGCTTGCACTCTAACGCGAGCTCTTCCATTTTATCATAGTCAAGGAAGCCATTATCATCTACACCGTAAGGAACAATGTTGAAATATTTACCGGACATATTAACAGGTGAACCATGTGTCAGATGTCCGCCGTGGTCAAGATTCATACCCATAACAGTATCACCCGGCTGTAAAACAGCGAACTGTACTGCCATGTTAGCCTGTGCTCCTGAATGTGGCTGAACATTTGCATAATCGCAACCGAATAATTCCTTTGCACGTTCAATTGCAAGATTCTCTACAACGTCAACAACATCACATCCGCCGTAGTATCTCTTTCCCGGATATCCTTCTGCATATTTATTGGTTAAAGGGCTACCCATTGCTGCCATAACAGCCTTGCTTACCCAGTTTTCAGACGCAATAAGCTCGATATGGCTATTCTGTCTTTCCTGCTCATTCACAATCGCATCAGCGATTTCCGCATCAACTTTCTTTACTTCATCAAGTGTGTACATGCTTAACCTCCATCTATTTGCTGTAACAAATCATCATTAGCTGCCCGAATCTGATTGATGCGGGCAATCACGTATCTAGTATAATAATTTTCCCTTAATTTGACAAGTATTATGTTAGTTAAAATGGAATATCCTTTGACATATTTTATATCCGTCAATGGTAATCTTTCTTCCGCCCTTACCCGGCAGGTTCATAACATTTCCGAGAAGGCCGTAACGAAGTCTTACCCACAGCAATTTATCCTTATCCTTAATGTACTTCCAGAGCCCCTTCTTTTTCTCAAAGTTCTCCTCCGTACCGGAGCGAAGCAGCATAACGGAAGATACGGTTGTGATGATATCGAGGTAATTACGCATGTAACGTCTTACCTTACCGTTTGCACGGATTCTCGGCATTTCCTCTACAAAGTAATCAACCATAAGCTTGTTAACCTTAATCTGCTGGTCGATTCTGCCAATCATTACCTGCTCGTTGACAGACTGGTCTGCTCTTCCTATATAATAACGATAGAAGTTTACGTCAAGATAGTACATGGTATTAACATACGGCAGTGGATTAAATACAAAGATATTATCCACATAGAAGGTGTGCTCCGGAAGCTTTAATCCACATTCCCTTAACAGATTCGTTCTGTAAATAACGGAATGCATCAGTATGTACTGTCCTACTCTGAAGTGCTTTACATCATCCCAGGTAAATACTTTTTCCTGTGGCAGAGCATGGTGATACTTCATCACCTTTTTACGCTTCTCGCCTTCCTTCTCATATACGAAATTGCTTATCAGCATATCGATAATCTTTCCGTCTTTGACAAGCTGTTTAAGCGTGCTTAATATCTGCATGTACGCGCTCTCGTTAACCCAGTCATCACTGTCTACGACCTTATAATAGAGCCCGGTTGCATACTCGACACCGCTGTTTACCGCCGAACCGTGTCCTCCGTTTTCCTTATTTACCACCTTAATAATGCTTGGAAAACGTTCTCTGTACTCTTCTGCAATATCCGGTGTGTTGTCCTTAGAACCATCGTTCACAATGATAATCTCTACATCTTCGCCACCCGGCAGCAAAGATTCGATACACTTTCTCATATATGCTGATGAATTATAACATGGTATTGCTATGGATAATAACTTCATTGTTTACTCCTCTTTTCCTTGTATAGTAAGCTACTGTTGATATTTTTCATTCCCGAGTCTGATATTCAGATACCCGGTATATGCCGCATACGCCGCAGGAATTGGGTATTTTTCCTGCGTTTCCTCCCTGTCGGCAAATAACAGCCCGCTCTGATCCTCCGACCGTTCCAGCTCATCTACACGAACGGCATAGCCTGTCATATGCCACTCCTTATGTGTAAAAATATGTCTGCTGTCCTGCAGCCTTTTTATATGAATTGCCTGCAGACCTGTTTCCTTTAAGTACGAAAGCACCTGCTCTTCACTTAAATGCCCTTCCAGCCACGGAAATTCATACATACCGGCAAGCAATCCCTTTGACGGACGCTTGCGTAATGCCGTTTTTTGTTCATCCTGTATCACAAGAATGGTTTTATACTCTATGGTTCTTGCCTTTTTAGGCGTCTTTTTCGGATAATCCGTCATACAGCCAAGCTCCGCGGCTTTACAGAAGGTATTCCACGGACACTCTGCGCACTTTGGCTCTCCGTTTGGAATACATACGGTTGCCCCAAGCTCCATCAGTGCCTGATTAAAGTCTCCCGGTCTGTCCTTGGGCATAATTCCGCTTAAGTCCTGCTCCACACTTTTCTTCACGCCTGCAAGCAGAATATCACGTTCATCCAGACGGATTCTTGAGAGAATGCGAAGTACATTGCCGTCTACTGCCGGAACACTTCTCTGATACGCAATGGACGCTACCGCTCCTGCCGTATAGCTGCCTATGCCCGGAAGCGCACACAGCTCCTCATAGGTATCGGGAATCACGCCCTGATGCTTCTCCATAATCAGCCTTGCCGCCTTATTCAGATTCCTTACGCGATTATAATAGCCAAGCCCTTCCCACAGCTTTAACAGCGTTTCCTCCTCTGCCTCTGCCAGTGTCCGTACATCAGGAAGCGCATTCATAAAGCGTTCATAATAGGGCTTTACCGCCTCTACTCTTGTCTGCTGAAGCATGATTTCCGAAACCCATACACGATAGGCAGTCGGTTCCTCACGCCAAGGCAGTATTCTTGCATGGGTATCATACCAGCTCAAAAGCGGCTCTACTATTTTTTTTAATTCCAGCTTCTCCATGTATCCGTTTCCTATCGCAGACGGTTACATTCAAAGCGTTCGAGTGTAAGCAGACAGTTCATGATTTCATTATAACGCTGTTCGATATCTCCGTTTTTTACCTCGGTATCGAGGCTTACCGCCATCGTATCAATCATGGAATCCGTGATTCTTGGATGAAGCAGATGTAAAATCTCCAGCTTCTCCTGATACGTATCTGCCTCTAAAAACTTTAGGAGTCCCGGTTCTAAGGAAAGCTCTTCATCCGCATTCGCCACCGGTATCTCCGGCTCAGCCGCTTTCGCCGCCGGCTCCTGAACAATCGTCTTCGCCTCGGTATTCGACGCTGCGGCTTCCGGTATAGGTTCCGGAGCCAGTTCCGGTATGCTTATCTCCTGCACCGCGCTAAGCTCCCATGCAGGTGCCTGCAGCCTCTCAAAACGGTACTCCTGCTGTACCTGTGGATATTTCTCCTTATCTACCTTACTCATGAACATTTCAAGAGGTCTGACATATACTCCAAAGGGAGCGTACATCTGTTGGTATACTACCATCTGCTCTCCGGTCTCCGAATGTGTTGCTATCGACAGAACCTGATAGTGCTTTCCCTTAAAATGTCTATATATCTCATATGGTCTTGGTATCTGTTGCATATGATGCCTTCCTTTCATAACTATTCCGCATTATCTTGATTATAATCGTTTTTTCCCACTTTGTCATTCCTAACTTTTTCCAACAAAAACCTGCTATGTAAACCTCTCGGCATTATGCATTATATCACAAAGAGCATAGGGAAAATACCCCTATGCTCCTCATATTTTTTCCAAAATCATGAATACATAATCTTATTCTTCATATTTTCCTGATCCTGTGCAAACTGCAATGCCATCCGGGTGTCAATCTTACCCTCCAGACAAAGCTGTATCAGTGCATCGTCCATCGTTATCATACCACTCTTTCGATTGGTCTGCATAACACTGGCAAGCTGATGCGTCTTACCCTCACGAATCAGATTTTTTACCGCGGTATTATTGTGCAGAACTTCATATGCCGCTACTCTGCCTGTACCGTCTGTGGTTGGTATCAGCTGCTGCGAAACAACCGCCTCTAAAACATTCGCCAGCTGAACTCGAATCTGCTGTTGCTGATGCGGCGGAAATACGTCAATCACTCGGTCAACCGTATTGGCTGCTCCGATGGTATGAAGCGTAGACAACACCAGATGCCCGGTTTCTGCCGCCGTGATAGCCGTACTGATTGTCTCAAAGTCTCGCATCTCACCAACAAGAATAACATCCGGGTCTTCTCGCAGGGCAGCTCGCAACGCTCTTGCATAATTATTCGTGTCAAGCCCGACCTCTCTCTGATTTACAATGGATTTATCATGCTGATGTAAATATTCAATCGGATCTTCCAGCGTAATCACATGTGCTTCTCTTTGATGATTGATGACATCAATCAGTGCTGCAAGCGTTGTGGACTTACCGCTTCCTGTCGGTCCTGTTACCAGAACAAGTCCTCGCTTTTTCTGGTACAGCTCAACCACGGATTCCGGTATGCCAAGCTCCTCCGGTGTCGGAATACTGGTTCCAACCAGACGAAATGCCATTGCAATTGATCCTCTTTGCTTATATATATTCACTCGGTAACGTCCCTCACCCGCAATGGCAAAGGACATATCAACTTCTCCATGCTCTTCAAAATGCTGTCTTTGTTTTTCATTCATAACATGAATTGCAATCTCCATGGTATCCGCCGGAAGAAGCTTTGGCCCTTCCATGGTAATCAGCTTGCCGTTCACTCTCATTTTGGGCGGGATGCCTACTGTAATATGCACATCGGAGGCTTCTGCTTCCTTTGCTTTTCTTAAAATCTCTTCCACTGACAATGCCATTTTCCCACTCCTTATCTTGAAATTTTGTCGCTATATATCTTATTCTATCACTCTATTTCCGTCAATTCAATCATTCCATTCGCATTTGTATATATTTTTCATTCTATTTAGACAATTGTATAAATCATGTATTATTTTTCATTTTCATACAATTCCGTGTTACTTGCAGTTTTGTAGTTTTTACCACTTGTCAAGGAACAGTGCATATAATATCATGTTCATATCTATTAACAGCTTTGACGACATATTGCATATCTTGGGAGGAACATGCATGCCGTTTATAGTTACACTACAAGGGAGATAATACATGAGGGAGAGCTTTGAATATGAAGGAACTGCGACAGGTGAATATAAAAGCGGCCTGTACGTTACTTATTGTGAACGGGAGTACCCTGCTGTCTATCTTGGAGTAGGAAGATTCATTCTTTATTCTGATATTCCGGATGAAAACTTTACCTTTCCAACACAGGATGGCAGATATCTTTTACAGACAGACTTAAGAGATTCTTCATTAACGCGTGCCAGCGAGATTCGCATGATTGGCATTATGAGAGAGAGTTATGAAAACGTTATGATTCGTGAGATTTTTGAGGAAGGCGTTATGGTTTCCACATATAATCCGCGACTTGCCTTTGAATTAAGTCTGAAGCCGGTTAAGGAACTTGGCTTCACCGGTCTGATTGACCGTGACCTGCTGCTTGGTATGTACGAGGAACGTGATTACCTTTGGAATCCGTCTCTTGGCATCTATGCAACCTTCTGTCAGGCAATGAATGCAAACTGCGAAAGAACATGGTTTGCGGATAAGGACAGGTTTACACAGGTATACGTTATTGAGAATCCAAATAAAAAGTCAAATAATTAGTCAGTGAATACATAAAGAGGAAGCTTCTTATTTTACAAGAAAGCTTCCTCTTTTTCATTTCTTTACAGCTCTGTTTTAACCGGTCAGAGCCGGTCTTAAAAAACTGCATTCCGGCTCTGACCGGATACCGTCTTATTCTGCAAGCAACAGCATAATCTTGTTGCTTCTTGCAATAAACTTAGTCATTGCCTCAGGCTGTAACGGTGCCTGCTGCAGCAGTGCAAGGTCATATAACTGCTCACAGATAACATCTACATGCTCACCATCCTGATGCTCTAAGATATACTCAACCAGCTTATTATTCGCATTTAATACTAAGGTCTCGCCTTCCTTACCCATAGCACCAAAATCCATACCCGGCATTGCATACATCTTCATCATATCCTGCATTCTGCGTGCCTCTTCGGATACAGTAATCATGGAAGAGATATCCTTATTTTTCAGCTTCTCTACCTTAACGGTAATATTATCCTTCTTCACTGCCTTCTTGAACAGCTTGGATATTTCTTCGCTCTTCTTAGCAAGCTCTTCCTCTACCTTCTTAGAGGTCTTTGTCTTGAAGGTATCTGTTAAGTCTGCATCGATACGGGAGAACTTAATTCCCTCATTCTTAGCCTCAAGCTGTGAAAGGAACGGCTGGTCAATCTTATCAGGAAGAACTACCGCATCCATTTTTGCCTTCTTGAACATATTGATATACTGGCTCTGCTGTACGGTATCTGTTACATAGTAGATAATCTTCTCTTTTGTCTCTGCATCCTCAGATGGGATTTCTACCTCTTCCTCTTCAGTAACTACCTCTGCATCAACTGCCTCTCCTGTCTCTGCGTCGGTTGCCTTTGCCTGATTCTCTTCGTCGTCAGGGTCAATTTTCTTAACTTCAAGACACTCAGGTAATGTTACATACTTACCGTCCAGATTCTTGAATAAGATGTAATCTGTCATCTTCTCGCAGAACTTATCATCCTTTAAACAGCCAAACTTGATAAACGGGCTGATATCATCCCAGTACTTCTCGTAATTCTCCTTATCTGTCTTGCACATACCTGACAGCTTGTCAGCAACCTTCTTGGTAATGTATTCGCTAATCTTGGTAACAAAGCCGTCGTTCTGTAATGCACTTCTTGATACATTCAGCGGAAGGTCAGGACAGTCGATAACACCCTTTAACAGTAGCAGGAATTCAGGGATAACTTCCTTGATGTTATCAGCGATAAATACCTGATTGTTGTATAACTTAATCGTTCCCTCGATGGATTCGTATTCCATATTAATCTTCGGGAAGTATAAGATACCCTTCATATTAAACGGATAATCCATATTCAAATGAATCCAGAATAAAGGCTCCTTGTAGTCCTGGAATACCTTGCGGTAGAAGTCAATATACTCTTCTCTTGTACAACTGCTTGGATTCTTTGTCCAAAGCGGCTGAGTCTCATTTAACGGAACCGGGCGCTTCTTAATCTTGAGCTTGGTTTCCTTTTCCTCGGAATCCTGCTTGCTCTCCTCGATGGTTTCAACAACAATATCGTCCTCTCTCTTGTCCTCAGGACTGATTGTCTCGAATTCTTCCGGTGCATTTGCCTTCTCTAAGAAAATATTATACGGCATGAAGGAACAATACTTCTTAATAACCTCTCTTGCCTTATATTCATTACAGAACTCTAAGCAGTCCTCATTCAAAAACAGGGTAATTTCTGTTCCTACTGCTGTTCTGTCGCCATCTCTCATGTCAAATTCGGTTCCGCCGTCGCACTCCCAGTGTACCGGTGTTGCGCCTTCCTTAAAGGAAAGAGTATCGATATGAACCTCATCGGCTACCATAAATGCAGAGTAGAAGCCAAGTCCGAAATGACCGATAATCTGGTCATCATTTGTCTTATCCTTATACTTCTCAATAAAGTCTGTTGCACCTGAAAATGCAATCTGATTGATGTATTCCTCAACCTCATCCGCGGTCATACCAAGACCTGTATCAATAAACTTCAGTGTCTTATTCTCAGGGTTTACAACAACATGTATCTCATTCTTCACATCTGCCGGATAGGAGTACTCTCCCATCATCTCCAGCTTCTTAAGCTTTGTAATCGCATCACAACCGTTTGAAATCAGCTCTCTATAAAAGATATCGTGGTCTGAATATAACCACTTCTTAATAATCGGAAAAATATTTTCGCTGTTGATAGATAAACTTCCATGCTTTTCTGCCATAATAAATCACATTCCTTTCCTACTGTTCTTGTATCATTCTCACGATTCGTGAGCTCTTTTCTCTTTCACAAACAAGTTTAATACCGCCAAAAATAAAAGTCAATAGAAAATTAGCACTCAAGTATCTTGAGTGCTAATAATTAATATTTTGTTTAGATTTCATTTAGAAATAGTTCTGAAACACCTCAAAAAAACTGCTTGTTGTGATGCCTTCCTCGTCAATAAAGCCAACCGTAGTCCATAGTTCTTCATTCAGATTCCGCGTCAGTCCATTGATAAACTGTGTGTACTCTTCATTAAATACTTCCTTACGGCGTTCCTCCACAATCTTAACCTTATTCCTGTCTGTTTCCTCTCTGTCGAAGGTACTGATACACTTAATCACATGATATCCGTAGGAGGTCTCTACCACACTACTGATTTCACCGGTTCCGAGATTAAAGGCCGCCTCCTCAAAGGGAGCTTCAAATCTTCCCTTTCCAAAGGAATAGGATATGGTTGGGTCTTCACTGTACTCTGTATGCAGGGACGTAAAGTCCTCTCCGTCCTTTGCTCTCTGCCAGACCTCACGGGCTGTCCTGTATGCCTCATTCTTTGCCTGCTCTGTATAGGGAACTTTTTCTCCCTCTTCATTGGTAGAATAGGTCTTAATCAGAATATGCTGTGCCGTAATGGTTCTTGCCTCATCATCGCTGATTTCCGGATTGATATCGGCAATCAGATGTCTGTATACCTTATCTGCAAGCGCATATTCCTCATACATTGTCTGAATCATAGCCTGTGTTACATCAAGACTGTTTACCTCTGTTTCACTCAAGGAGGCATAGTACTCTGCTGCCGCCTGCGCCGCCCTGTCTGCCTCCTCCGGGCTTAACGCAATTCCCTTCTCCTGTGCCAGAAGGTTCATTGCTTTAATCTTGGCAATCTTTGCGAGCACGGTTTCCTTGATATTATCCTCAAGCGTAAGTTCCCGGTAGGAAGTGCTCCATATTTCCGCGCCGAAAACCTCTTCATATTGATTTTTGGTATTCATCAGATAAACCATCAGCTCCGGAAGGGTACAGGAGGCCTTCTCAATGCGGAATATCTCATCTTTTTCAAAGCCGGTGGTAAGGACAATTTTCGTTCCCGCGTTATCCTCTGTGTCCTTGCCCTGACATCCGCTAAGCAGTGTTGCGGCAAGCATGAGAACCAGTATCCCACGGCTCATATATTTCTTTCTTTTCATAAGCTGTAATCCTTAACGTTATGTCTTATTCTCTTTTCCACATTGATTATCGCACAAAATGTATCCTTTATGCAACCGAAACTGCAGTTAATTGTTCTCCGTTCACCTCGATGCGAATGGTATCTCCACCCTTTACCTTGTCGGCAAGAATCAGCTTAGCCGCCAGTGTTTCCACATATTTCTGGATATAACGCTTCAACGGTCTTGCTCCATAGATTGGATCATAGCCGTTTTCCACAATAAAATGCTCTGCTTCCTTTGTAAGCTCAATGCGCAGCTCCTTATCGGCAAGACGCCTATTCAGGTCATCAATAATAAGTCTGATTATGCCACCGATGTTATCCTTGGTTAACGGCTTAAACATAATCGTTTCATCCAGACGATTTAAAAATTCCGGTCTGAAGTGACCACGCAGCTCATTCATAACCATATCCTGCGCTTCCTTTTTAATCTCTCCGTTTTCCTCGATTCCCTCTAACAGATATTGTGCACCGATATTTGAGGTCATAATCAGAATTGTATTCTTAAAGTCTACTGTACGTCCCTGTGAATCCGTGATTCTTCCGTCGTCAAGTACCTGCAGTAATACATTAAACACATCCGGGTGCGCCTTCTCCACCTCATCAAAAAGGACAACGCTGTAAGGCTTTCTGCGCACTGCCTCGGTAAGCTGACCACCCTCGTCATAGCCTACATATCCGGGAGGTGCTCCGATTAATCTGGACACGGAGTATTTCTCCATATATTCACTCATATCGATACGGAC
>CAYLWP010000009.1:0-33430 GCA_964387365.1 uncultured Roseburia sp.
AATGAGTGGCATGGTAGACGGCTGGTGTGGCACATTCCCCACTGAACCTGAATTTAAACAACCCCTCTACGCTTCGCTTCTTCCAGTAAGTTAGGTTGAATCAACGGATACGTCCAATTGTCCACAAGCTCGTCTGTAAGGATTATTTTCTCTATTTCACTATGTAGCTGCCCTTCAAACTCCGACACCTCTGCATAATAGAGCTTTCCAAAGGTTTCTGTTCCTTCTTCCTCTCTTACAACAGAATAGATACAGATAGGCTTTATGGAATACTTAATCGCGCCTGTTTCTTCATATAATTCCCTTTTTGCTGTATCATCAATATCTTCGCCTGCTTCACGATGTCCGCCCGGAACCTCATAGGTATCCCTTTCCCGGTGCTTACAGAATACCCATTTTTCATTTGACCTAGTTATAATTACTGCAAATTTTAACAAGCCATCCTCTACTGTTTCATAAAATCTTACTTCCATATCCTCTCCTATTGTAATTCCATCTCATCATTCATCTTCACAAAACCGTATTTCTCATATAAAGCTCTTCCCATCTTAGTCGCTTCTAACGATATTGCGGTGATTCCCCTTGCCTTCGCCTCTGCTACGAGCAAATCCAGCGTTTTAAATGCAATTCCCTGCCTTCTGTATTCAGGGTTGGTATACATATTCATAATGTATGATTTTTTCCCTGTTGGATTATGATAGGTTGGCATGACTTCGAAAAAAACTGACTCCTCCTGCACCTACAAAGAGTTCTCCATCAAATACTAAATATGCTACATGAGTATCAGCTCTTAATGCTTGTCGATAGTATTCATAAGACTGCTTTTCGACCTCTGTCATATCTACATCATCCGATAATTGGTTCGCTGCTCTTAATACGATGATTCTTGTTTCTGTTAATATGTCTATATCTTTGAGTGTTGCTTTTTTATATGTTAATGTCATTTTGCACCTCATTAAAAAAATGAATGATACTTTCTACTCCGGCAAGTGCCTGTTTATCCTCTATTGCAGGTCTTTTGTTTGTATTATGGCTAAATACTACTTCATGAATATCATAACAGTTCATGTGCTGTAATAACGTGCAGGCAGTACCATATGCTTTATCCATATGACCATCTCCGCCACCTACCAAAATAACGGCTCCTTTTTTCGATTTTGCAATCGGTTCTTCTTTTCTAAAATATCTGCTGCAAAAATAGCTCTGAAGTCTGCTGCCAACATCCAATAATTTTCCTGTCAATTCAGAATAATAGATTGGTGAAGCAATCAGAATATTATCACATTCCTGTATATAATCATAAATCTCCTGCATCTCGTCATCAATGGCACAGCTACTATTCTTCCAACAATACCTGCAATCCATACAGGGTGAAATATCGCACCGATAAGCATTTACAATCTTATATTCACCCGTGATATTCGAAGTTACTATATTAATTAAACTCATGGTATCGCCATTTATTCTTGGAGAACCATTTAAAATTAAAGTCTTTATCATTTTACCTCTTCTACTACCTCGCACATTTCTAATTAGTAGTTTATAAAGTCTTTTCCATATACCCACAAGTAAAAGGAAAGAAATCAAACTTTTGCACCCTGATGTGAAAAAAGCCTTGCTTTTCATACCAACGCTTTAATACCTGATTCTCTTCCACAATTCCAATATTGATTTTAACACAACCTAATTCTTTAGTCACTTTAAAGGAATGCTTTAAAAGTGCTTCGCCAATTCCCTTGTGCCTATAAGTCGGCAAGACACACAAGTTATTCAACTCACATTCCTTGTTTTCCAGCAACGCCAACGAATAATATCCCACGATAGAATCATTATCATAAAAAGCATACATTGGTCTATGCTCTTCGATAAGCTGCCAGCTTAATCTTTCTTGGGTTGTTGCAAAGGCCGTAAACCTTGGAGCGTTTTCGACTATAAAACCGAATTCATCTGCTACTGTCAAAAAGCTTTCTCTGATGACATTTACACATTCTGCAATGTCCTGTTTCTCTATGGCTTTTATTTCCATCTTCGCCCTCCTTTGAAGCTTTCTTTTTCAATATCTACCTCTTTTCTTAGTACGCTGTAACATATAATCTACAAAACCATACATTGCATAATCCTCTGCAAAATCTACATCACTTTGATAAGAATCCATTGCCTTTTCAATTAAAGTCCCATATTCCGCCGGAAGGTTCTCTATCCCCCATTCACCGCCCTGTTTTTTGGAAAGAACAAGGTCATTTTCCAAATATGCTGACACGCGGCATAAGTTCAAAATAAAATACACCGGATTTTCTTCTATCTCTTGGTCAGCATTTTCAATGTCAAATAAAATGCTATCCATATAAAACTCTTTAGGCACGGCTTCAAAAACTTCGTGTATTTCTTTTCCGCATAAAGGCATCCCCACCTTATTTATAACAGTAATATGAGCAGCTAAATCTTTGTCTACACCATTCATCTTCCTGCAATAGCCGGCTATATCCGATTTGCACCTTTCTTTATGTGTATTGGAAAAATGCAGTTCAAAAGGTGTCGGATATACAAATGGCTTGCAAACCTCCATACGTACTACACTCATCTCTAACCCTTTAGGCGGACAATAGACATCTAAAATAAGTAATTCTGAAATTAATGCTTCCTTTTCCTCTTGGCTTAATGGCTGATTGACTACAATAAGAAAATCAATATCACTTTTATCCCAATTAAAACATCCAAAGGCAACGGAACCATGAACATAGATACCCACTAATTTTTCTTTTAAGATACTTTGATATGCTAATTTTATTTTTTGAAGTATTTCATTTTGATTCATAAAAGTACCTCGCTTTTTCCAAAAAAATTTACACAGTTATCCAATATTTATAATACAATTCCCCGTCGTAGCTGTACGGTTCCTCTCTTTCCAATATTCCACCACAGTTTCGTATCGTTTTTTGAGATGCAAGATTATCAATATTACATGTAAGCAACACTTTTGCAATTCCTGATTCTTTTGCCTTTTCCAACAAGAGCCGGAGCATTGCGGTAGCATACCCTTTTTGGCGTTCTGTTGGTAAAACACTGTATCCGATATGTCCGCCAATTACTTTCAGTTCCTCAGTTAATGTATGTCTTAATTCGATACATCCAACGATTTTACCGTCTGCCCTGCGAACACCGAAGTACGTTGTGGTCTGAACGCCAATCAGGTGATTTTCCTCTTTCTCGCATTCCTCTACCAGCTGCAGCCAATCCTGATACATATCATAATTGTGTAATCCGCGGCTTCGTTGTATCTTTTTTTCACCTGTACCCAAAAACTCGCTTCTAAACTGCATGACAAGTTCTTTCGCTGCAGATTTAGCGGTCACCAATTCTATTTCCTGCATGTTTCTTTCCCCGCTTAATTCATTTTATAAACACAAAACTGCACTAATCCGTCACCTCCGGATCGCCGGCTTCTTCATTTCCAAGATATACTATATATGGCTTTCCTTCATGCAGATTCATGATCTGCCTGCGAAGCTTCGACGGATAAAGCTGCGAATGATTTAATGTTGCAATATCAAGCCATTCGTAGCCGACTTGGTTAGTATCTCCATGTAATACTGCATTTTCGATTTCTCCAACATACTCACATAAAAATACCAAATCCACTCTGTGAAAGCGTTCGCCATGCACGCCTTCCACCACAAAGGCTAAGTCTTTTACTTCTATCTTGATTCCTATTTCTTCTGCAACTTCCCTACGGACTGCATCCTGTAGCAATTCCTCTGTTTCCTGTCCGCCGCCGGGCATGATATACCATTCTTCCGTTCCATCTTTTATCTCAACAGCCAGCATTTTTCCATCTTTTATAATCAGTGCTTTTGCTGAATTTCTAATGCTTCGCTCCATACCTGTGTCTCCCTTTACTTACTTTTATTATGTTTCGAATCATATTCTTACGGTCTCAGCAGCAAGTGCTTCGACCTGTCCTGAATACTTACTTCTAATCTACATACTGCCTTTGCCGATATTATCATCATATCAATTTATCGAAAAAAGGTAAACGCAGAAGTTAAGAATGTGTAAAACGCATCCTAGTATAGCGATTTATTAATAACTGGACTTTTTGCGCTGAATAATTTTGTGAGACTGCTACTTAAAAATCACTATACTTGCAAAGCTTTTGTGCTTTTTAGAAAAAGGCTTTCCCAAAATACGAAAAGAGCTGTAAAAACAGCTCTTTCTCAATCTTATAGCGCCTCTATTCTTCTATTAATATAATCTACCAGCATTTCAACGGTAGCGTCCAATCCCAGCTTACTGCTGTTGATAGAGATATCGTAGTTTCTGGAATCGCCCCATTTACCTTCGCAGAAGTAATTGTGGTATGCTTTTCTCTTCTTATCCTGCTCGATAATCATTTCCTTTGCTTTCTTTTCGGAAATATTATGAAGCTTCATGATACGCTCTATCTTTTTCTCCATATCACCAAGGATAAAGATGGTAATCAATCCATCATAATCCTTCAAGGCTTCTTCGGCACAGCGTCCTACGACAACAAAGGATTTGCCTTCCGCAGCTCTCTTTTTCAGGTGATCAAACTGCATATAAGCAATATTTTCCTGAGGAGAATTACTATAACCCTTGACTGTTCTGTAACCAAAGCCCTTCTTTGGAATCTCATCATATGGCTCTAACTCTGTTACATTTACATCTTTTTCGGTCGCTATCTCTCTTAAAAGATGATAGTCATACAGCTTAAGCTGAAATTTCTCTGCTAATATCTCTGCAATCTCATGACCGGCACTTCCGAATTCACGTCCAATTGAAATGATAACCTGTTTCTGTTCCATATATTGTTCACACCTCTCTCGTAATCTGCAAATTTGTATCAATCACAAATTCGCCGCATGAAAAATCTTCCGCCTATGGATTTTCATGCTCACCTTAATTATAAGTATCTCACCCACACGCAAACCATGGAAATAACTAAAACAATAAGCGTTGCCGGTACCATTGCCTTACAGTATCTTCCCCAGCCAATCGGATATCCTTCCTTGGCAGCTACCGACGTACCTACAACGTTTGCAGATGCACCGATTGGAGTTGCACTTCCACCGATATCAGTACCCATTGCCAGCGCCCAAGCCAATACATCAAGTCCAATACTCTCTGTCAGGGAAAGACTCTTAATAACCGGAATCATGGTTGCTGCAAACGGAATATTATCGATAAATGCACTTGCTACACCGGAAATCCAGATAATAATAGCAAGCATCAGATATAAGTTACCACCACTTACCTTACCGATAAAGGCAGCAATAATCTCCAGAATTCCCGTCTGCTCCAAGCCACCTACAACTACAAATAAACCAATAAAGAATAATATGGTCTGATAGTCAATCTTTTTTAACAAATCCCAGGCAGACTTTCCTGCTACAATTAAAGTAATAACGGAAATAAATAATCCGATTGTTGCAACCGTTAAACCTGTCTGTGCATGTGTTATCAATAAAATAATAGCTAATCCGAAAATAATACAGCTGGCAGCAAAGCCCTTCTTATCCTCGATTTTGGTTGCATCCTCTGAAATATTCAAGTCTTCTGCCGATACACCACCAATAAGCTCTTTTCTAAATATAAGATAAAAATAGATTATCACGACTATCAAAGAAATTCCAGCCATTACACCTGTATTTGTAATAAAATCCGCAAATGTATAGCCGAGAGATGTACCGATAATGATATTTGGCGGATCTCCGCACATGGTTGCCGAGCCACCCAGATTTGCACAGAATACCTCTGCCAGAATCATTGGAACAGGGTTAAACTTCAACAGCTGTGCCAGTTCTACCGTAACTGCTGCCAGGAATAAAATTACCGTAATACTGTCAATAAACATTGCCAATACAAATGACATAATCATAAAGGTAATAAATATAGGTACTGTCTTATAACGCACCAGCTTCGCGATGGTCATACAAAGCCAACGGAAAAATCCTGCCCTTGCCATGCCCTCTACCATAATCATCATTCCCGCAATAAAGATAATGGTAGCCCAGTTCACACTGCTGGAGCTTTCAGATGCAGTTCCTGCCTCATACCAGAAACCAAGCGAAAAAATCGGCGCAATATTTAACGTTTCCATTACGGCCTCAAAATCGCGCATACCAATGCCAAATACTCCTATCAGGGTTGCAAGTCCACAACCTAATGTAACATAGTGTCTTTCAATCTTATCTGTGATGATAAATGCAAACATTACCAAAAAAATGATAACTGCAATTACTTGTGCTAACACTTCAAAACACTTCCTTTCCTCATATGCAAAATTTACATGAGCAATGCCGGCTCAAAAATCTTTGATTTTTTCACCCACATGCTTCGCACTATAAAAATTGCACCCGACAAATTTGTCTGCGAAAAGCGATTTGCCGTTTCCAATTTCTGCACTGCTCACTGCAAATTTGAGTATAACACTTCTGTTAAAAAAATGTCATAGCTCTTTTTTACAAAAAATAACCGCACGAAAAAATGTTTTTGTACATTTTTCATGCGGTCTGATTTTATGTAAATAAATTAGTCATCATATCCGTTTGGATTGTTGGACTGCCATCTCCAGCTGTCTTCACACATATCCTTGATATCATACTGTGCTTCCCAACCAAGCTCCTGCTTTGCCTTGGTTGCATCAGAGTAACAGGTTGCGATATCTCCTGCTCGTCTGTCCTTGATAGCATATGGAATCTTCACTCCTGTTGCGGCTTCGAAGTTCTTTACGATATCAAGTACGCTGTAACCACGTCCTGTACCAAGATTGTAGATGCAAAGCCCTGCCTTCTCTTCAATCTTCTTTAATGCCTTAACATGACCAACTGCAAGGTCAACAACATGGATATAGTCTCTTACGCCTGTTCCGTCCGGAGTATCGTAATCATCACCAAATACACCAAGCTCCTTGAGCTTACCTACCGCAACCTGTGTAATATATGGCATCAGGTTGTTCGGAATACCGTTTGGATTCTCACCCATGGTTCCACTCTTATGAGCACCGATTGGATTAAAGTAACGAAGAAGAATCACATTCCACTCCGGATCAGCCTTCTGCATATCAGATAAAATCTGCTCAAGCATAGACTTTGTCCAGCCGTATGGGTTCGTACACTGCCCCTTCGGACACTCTTCTGTAATCGGAATAAATGCAGGATCTCCATAAACTGTTGCAGAGGATGAGAAGATAATGTTCTTACAGTTATGCTTTCTCATAACATCTACCAGTGTCAAAGTACCTGCAATGTTGTTATTATAATATTCCCAAGGCTTAACTACGGATTCTCCGACTGCCTTAAGACCTGCAAAATGGATACAAGAGTCAATCTTCTCCTTTGTAAAAATCTCTTCCAATGCATCACGATCAAGAATATCTGCCTTATAAAAGGTTACCGGCTTTCCTGTAATCTTCTCTACTCTCTGCAAAGACTTCTCACTTGCATTTGATAAGTTATCAAGTACTACTACATCATATCCTGCATTCTGCAACTCAACTACTGTATGACTTCCAATGAATCCGGCACCACCTGTGACTAAAATTGCCATAATGCTCTCCTCCATTTCTACTTTTATTCTTTATCACCTATTACTATATCGCTTTTAACTTCGGAAAACAATAGAATACCCATTTCTTTTTTTAGTACAATGTGATATCCGTTCAGAGCCATGCAGAATTACATATACAGGCATGTTGAATGCTTGCATTCATAAATGCCTGTATATGCAATTCTATTTGGCGGAACGCCACAGCCGGGAAATGCGTTGCATTTACCGGCATGGCTCTGCTCTCTCAATTTTAAGTTTATTTTTACATTTCATGTGGATATTGTGGATATTTTAGTGGATATCTCTTATTGTCAGTTAATTTGTCCTCTCTTTCTGCTCAAATATTTGAAAATAGCTACCTCGTGAACACAAGTCACCCAATCGTGTTATGCATCCTCACGGACCTTTTTTCATAGGAATTTCCTATGCGATAAGTAAAGAGTGTACTCCCAACCGGAAGTACACTCTTTCAAGCCCCATATTCCATTTTCTTAATTGAATAATCCCAATATATTTCTATCCTGTTCTTTTTTCTTATTAAATACGGCAATCTTTGCTGCCTGTAAGGTTTCTTCCTTACGAAGATTCATGACTGCCTCTCCCATCTCCAGGTCTTCGATTCGGCTCTGTGCTGCTGTCATGTTTTCATAAGCAATCATGTTTGCACGCTCTCTTGCTGCCAGTCCGTTTGCCGATGCGCCAAGGCTACTTCTGTCACTGCTTACCTTTTCCATTGCCTTGTCAATGGCGTCAAGATTAATCTCACCTTCCAGAACACTATATCCGTCAAGCCCAAGCTTCTCCAAGGTTGCGCTATACATCTTGATGGAGCTTCCCTTACCGGTCGGATTGCTTGCTATCTCCATTGTTGCCATGCTTCCGTCCAACAGCTTCTGTTCATTGTAAATCGTATTTCTAGATGCCTCGTTGATTCCCATCAAATGCTGGTTTATCTCACACTGAATAGCCTGTAAATCAGAGGGACTGTTTGTTCCATTCATTGCCTTGATTGACAGCTCTCGAATACTTTGCAGTCTGTCCATGATAGTGTTATAACCGCCATCTGCGATATTCGTTACATGGATACCTTCCCGTGTATTCTGTGTAGCAACTCTTGTTCCCTGTGCATGAACTTTTAATTTATTCGCAATAGCAAGCCCTGCCGCATCATCCGCAGACCTGTTTATTCTCTTTCCGCTTGCAATCTGTCCATAACCTGTGATATTACCTATTTTTGAAATACTCATAGAACCACACCTCCCAATTACTCTTATAGTGACTCCATTTTGTACCTTCATTATATAACATGAAAACTGATAATCAACATAAATCTCTTAACTTTTTTACACCAACACACTGTTGTTTGAATTTTATATAATTTCAAAAACCTCCAACACACCATCCTCCACCCGAAAATGCACATCATAGCCCGCAAATGCCACTCCGTACTTCCTCGCCGGATCCGAATGATAAGAAGGTCTTGGGTCCTGCCTTAATACTTCGATTAATGCCTCTCTTTTCTCTTCCGGAATGATTTGTAACAGTTCCCCCGGAAATCTCACCTCAAGACTATAATCCTTGACCTCTGCTGCAAAGCCTTCCCGGGCATCAGGATGACAGTCGGCATAGGGAAGATAAGGTTTGATATCATAAATGGGTGTATGATCTCTTAAATCAATGCCGGATACATGAAGCACCGGCCCCTTTTCTGTATACTCTATGCTTTCCAGCTTGACAGAAGAAAGACCAATGGGATTGGGGCGAAACGGCGATCTTGTTGCAAAGACACCGACATGCTTATTTCCTCCAAGTCTTGGCGGCTTCACCGTTGCCGACCAGTTTTCTCTCTTTACTCCTTCAAACTGCCATAAGAGCCAGATATAAGTAAAGCCCTCGAGGCCTTTTACAGCCTCCGGGCTCCTATATTCGGGCTCAAAGATAATCGTTCCCTTTAACTCCGGCACCAGACCGCTTTGTCTTGGTATACCGAACTTTTCCGGAAAATCCGTATAAATATACGCAATAATCTTCATTATTCTATCCCCATTTTTTCTGCTAATACTTCCTTTGCCTTTTCCAACTGATTATCTACACCGGAAAGATACTGTTCCGGGTCCAGCTCAATCTCCACATCCGGTGTAACTCCAATTTCGTGGATATTGTTGCCGTTTGGTGTGTAATAGGTGCTGACTGTCAGCTTTACTGCTGAGCCGTCTGACAGATTAATAATCTTCTGAACGATTCCTTTTCCGTAGGTTGTTGTTCCTACCAGTGTTCCGATTCCGTAATCCTTTACTGCGCCGGCCAGGATTTCCGATGCGCTGGCACTGTAACCATCTGTCATTACCACTAACGGAACCTCGATTTTGCGACTTCCATCGCAGGTATACTCTACACGTTCTCCGTACTTATCCTCTGTATAAACAATTAATCCTTTCGGAAGAATCATTCTTGCAATATCGCATACCGTTGACAGATTACCGCCCGGATTGCTTCTCAGGTCAATGATCAGTCCCTTCATTCCGTCCTGTTTTGCCTGTTTGTAGGCTGTCTCAAACTGGTCTGTTGTTACCAGGTCGAACTCTATAATCTGAATATAAGCCATGCCGTTTTCCAGCATTTCATACTCAACGGTCGGACTTTCAATTTTACGTCTTTCTACCTCGATATCCAGAGGTTCGGTTTCCGATTCACGAAGCACTGTCACCATTACCTTCGTTCCTTCTTCACCCTTTATCTTGCTGACTACATATGTGCTGTCCTTTTCAAACATATCCTCGCCGTTGACCATAGAAATATAATCGCCCTTCAGCAGGCCGCTTTCCTCTGCCGGGGTATCCTTCATTACCTTACTAATCTGAACATAACCAACGTCGGTATCCTGACTGATATAGGCACCGATTCCATAATAGATGCCTTCTGTCTGTTCCTGAAGTGCCAACAGCTCTTCATTGGTATAATATACGGAATACGGGTCCTCCAGCGACTCTAAAATGCCCTTATAGACACCTTCCTCCAGCTTTTCTTCCGTTACATCCTTCCAAAAATACTCATGTATGGTATCTTCAAGCACGGTCAGCTTCTCTACAGTTCCGGAATTTGCAACGGATTCCTGTTCTCCCGCCTGATTACCACCAAACTTCATAAATGTCCGGAATACACCGGCTGTCGTAACTGCCAGCATAACGATTAACAGGGCTATTCCTAACCCGGCTACCAGACCTTTCCAAAAAGATTTACTCTTTTCATCCCTATCATTCATTATATAGACTCACCTTTCCTACGATGAAAAATAATTCCATGGGTTCACATATTTCCCGTTCAGACGAACACTGAAATGCAAATGATTACCCGTTGATCGCCCGGTCGTTCCGACCGCTGCAATCTTCTGTCCCTTGACTACCTCAGCCCCCTTAGAAACATAGAGCTTGGAAGCATGCATATAAATGGTATACAGATTATCCCCATGATCAATCATAATATAGTTTCCCATGGTAGAGCTATATGCTGCCGCTGTAACGGTACCGTCATACGCTGCAAGAATCGGCGAACCTCCCGGTGCTGCCATATCCACTCCATTATGGAACTGCTGCACTTTCAGGGTCGGATGGATACGATAACCGTAATCATCTGATATTCTTCTGTAAGAAGGTGCCGGCCATGCAAAAACTCCTCCGTCATATTTTCTTCTTGTTGCCGATGCCAGAGCCGCCTTTTCGGCCGCGACCGCATCCTCTAAGGCTTTAATCTCTGCTTCCTGTGCAGCAATCTCCGCTTCATATTCTGCCAACAGCTTTTCCCGATTGTTGATATCGTTTTCGTAAGCTGTAATTTCCTTTTCCTTTTCCGTAATCAAGGTTTCCAGAGCCTGTTCCTCAGCCTCAACATCTTTTTTGGCTTCCTCTAAAACTACCTGCTCTGCCTCGAGCTGTACCTTACACACCTCGACATATTCTCTGGTTGCCTGATATTTTTCAAGCATATGTCTGTCATAGGCGGTCAGCTCTTCAATATAGTCCGCTTTATTAATGGCATCACCAAAAGACTGGGATGACATAAGCAACTCGAAAAACATATTTTCGCCATGCTCATACATAAAACGGATTCTGTTTTTCATAGCCTCATACTGTGACTCTTCTGTTGCTATGGCGGCATTCAGCTCTTCTGTTGTTGCCTTAATCTCTGCTTCCTTATCCGTAATCAGTGTATTCAGCTCCATAATCTTAGACTGTGCCAGTTCCAGACTGGTGTCCAGTTCATTGATGTAGGCTGACAGATTATTTTTTGATTTTTCCAAACCGGATATGATTTTTTTCACATCCGTAAGTCCGGACTGCAACTCTTTTTTCAGCTTATTCGCATCATTGATTGCTTCTTCTTTTTCTGCAATGCTCGCCTTTAAATCCGATACCTCGTCGGCACGACTTACAAAAGGGCCTGCACCCGCTGCCAGTATACATACCATAAGGAGCAATGCAAACCCTTTACTTAATTTCTTAAAATACATATACATTTCCCGCCTATACACTCAGATGCTTTCTAACAGTTGTAAAGCTTCCAAGGAAACCAATGCCTACACCGATTCCCAGACAAACAGGTACCAGGTTTGCAAAAACAACCTCTACCTCTAAAAACTGCATAAGCTGTGACAGATAAGCAAAACGTTCTGCCACATAAAGCATAGCCTGATTATAAATAACATATACAGCAGCCAATGGTAACACAGCACCTATCAGACCGATAATCATTCCTTCAATAACGAAAGGAGCTCTTACAAAGAAGTCTGTTGCGCCGATATATTTCATAACCTGAATCTCTTCCTTTCGAACCGAGATTCCGATGGTAACGGTATTACTAATCAGGAAAATGGAAACTGCAAACAATATTCCGATAATACCAACCGTTACATAACTGATAATCGCATTCACACCGGTCAGCGTCTGCGCTGTAACCGCTGACTGATTCACTTTTTTTACACCTTCAATGGATTCAATATATGTGACAAGCGCCGGCTGCATGGAAACATCGCTCATATACACGTCATAATGTGCATAATCTGCCAATACGTTCTCAGTGAAGCCGTCCGCATACTCTCCAAGATATTCCTCCTTGAAACCTTCCCAGGTCTCATCGGCAGATACAAACTGTGCTTCTCTTACCTCAACACGTTTGACAATCATATCACCGATTTCCTTCATTCTCTCATCAGAGGTTCCCTCATCAAAAAACACGGATACCGATACGCCCTGCTGCGCGTTCTTTACGATATACTGAAAGTTTGTCAGTATGGAATAAAATAATCCAAATAAAAACAAGCATGCCGATATGGTTGCTACAGAAGCCAGCGTGAACCATTTATTTCGGAAAATATTTCGAAATCCCTGCCAGATACAATAAAATAATGTATTAATCCTCATCGATATATTCACCCTCTTCTTCATCGCTGACGATGATGCCTTTCTTCATAGTTATAACACGCTTATGCATGGCATTCACGATTTCACGATTGTGGGTTACAACAACGACTGTCGTACCATTACTATTGATTTTTTCTAACAACGCCATAATCTCCCATGAGTTCTTCGGGTCAAGATTACCGGTTGGCTCATCGGCAAGAAGAATAGCCGGCTTATTCACTAATGCTCTGGCCAGTGCAACTCTCTGCTGCTCTCCTCCCGAAAGCTGCTTCGGCTTAGCCTTATACTTTCCTGCCAGACCTACGGTTGACAGAATGGTCGGAACATTCTTGCGAATCTCCCTATTTGGCATCTGTATAATTCTCTGTGCAAATGCCACATTTTCATATACATTTCTATCCTTTAATAAACGGAAATCCTGAAATACAACTCCGAGATTTCTTCGAAACTTCGGAACCTGACGTCTCTTTAATCTTACCACGTCCGTACCGTTTACATACAGTCTTCCTGATGTAGGAACAAGCTCCCGCAACAAAAGTTTGATTAAGGTGGATTTACCTGAACCACTGTCTCCTACGATAAATACAAACTCTCCTTTATTAATATGCAGATTCACGTTATTTAATGCCGGTACTCCTGCTGTATACGACTTGTTCACATTCTCCAACAGAATCATCGGTCCGTTTTCACCGATACCGGAACGTTTTCTCCCTACTGTACTCTTCAACCAGTTCACCCCTATATTACTAAATTAATAGTCAAAAGACTCCATATACTTCATATAGCGTACTACCATCAACGCAATCTTGAAGGTAATCGCATCCTCAAATACACGAAGATCAAGTCCTGTACTCTTCTGCAGCTTATCCAGACGATATACTAATGTATTTCTGTGGATAAACAGCTGTCTTGATGTCTCTGATACGTTCAATGAATTCTCAAAGAACTTATTAATGGTTGTCAATGTTTCTTCATCGAAGTCATCAGGACTCTTTCCTCCAAAGATTTCCTTGATGAACATCTTACAAAGAGGAATCGGTAACTGATAAATCAATCGACCGATACCCAGCTCGCTATATGCAATAATATCTCTTTCTGCAAAGAAGATTTTTCCTACATCAAGAGCCATCTTTGCTTCCTTATAGGAACGGCTTACTTCCTTAATCTCCTTCACATTGGTACCGTAAGCAATATGTACATCCTTGATGCCTTCCTTATTCAGGCAATCTTCAATACTCTTGGCATACTTATCAATATCGCGATTGCTCTCATTGTCTGCAACCTCTTTTACAATAATGACATTATTCTCATCGACTGCTGTAACAAAATCCTTGCCATTCTGTCCAAAGTTCTCACGAACCTTCTCCAGAATATTTGCATCCTTACCATTTGGTGACTCTACGATTAATACGGCACGCTTTACATCCGTCTGGATATGGAGCTTTTTCGAACGGCTGTAAATATCAACAAGGAGCAGATTATCAAGAAGTAAGTTTTTGATAAAGTTATCCTTATCAAATCTCTCCTTATAGGCAACCATCAGATTCTGAAGCTGGAATGCTGCCATCTTTCCAACCATATATGCATTTTCTCCGGCATCATTGGCAATCAGAATATACTCCAGCTGCTGGTCATCGTAAATTTTGAAAAACTGGCATCCCTGAATCTCCTGGCTGTCTGCGGGCGATTTTACAAATTCCAAAACGGAATTCTCGAAACTATTCCCAATTGTCTTAGTGGATGCAACCAGCTTACCATCAATATCTGCCACAAAGAGCTCAACTCGTGCTATTGCCTTAATTCCCTCAATCGTATTCTGCATAATCTGATTCGAAATCATATGCTACACTCCTTATCTATACAATATCAACAAAGATTTTTATCGTATGCAATCGTGTTTCTTTGCATTATGAGTTTATTTTAATACATTTATACAAATAAATCCATAGAAAATCACAACTTTTTTATGCATTTTTAAATGTTCTTCCACAAAATACCGTTTTTGAATCATTTATGCAAGATATACAACTTTTTTTGCTTAGCAGAACAGCAGATTTTTTTAACAGGTTTTAAACAGGCAGAGTAATGAGTTATTCCATTCTGACCGATATAAATACTGTCAGGTCTACGGACAGACCTGATGATTTATTCGCACTCCGGTGCAGACTAAAGGAGGGAGCCAAAATGGATATTGCAGGATTATCCATGAATCTGGCACAGACACGGCTTCTTAGCGATGTCGGAACTGCAGTGTTGTCCAAATCTCTGGAACAGGCTCAGGATCTCAGTGCTAACATGACAGAAATGCTTGATGCAGCCGCTATGGAGCTTTCCGTAAATCCTCATATCGGTGCTAACATCGATGTCATGGTTTAATGAAACAAAACTCACAACGGGAAAAGGGAGCTTGTCGCTCCCTTTTCTTCTATTTTCTGCGTATGCAGGTTTCCTTAATTTCAATTTTTCCGTTTTTCAAAAGATTTCCAACCGCTCTTTTAAACTCGTTCTTACTCATCTGTGTTTCGCGCTTAATCACTTCCGGATTCGCCTTATCGGTGAAAGGAAGTACACCACCGAAGCTATCAATGATGGTAAGTATCTTCTGTGCATCTTTTTCAATCTGGATGTACGCCTTCTCACGGATACTTAAATCCAACTTACCATCAGCCTTGACGCCGGTTACTCTTGCCGTAATCTTATCTCCGACTCTGACCTCACCAAAGGCTTCTCTCTTCGGAATCAATGCGGAATAGCAATTGTCTACCGCTACAAACGCACCGAACTCTTCGCTAATCTGATATACCGTTCCGGTTACAGAATCGTCCTTCTGATATCCGGAATCCTTTGACAAATACTCATATACATTCATGGTTGCTGCAAGTCTCTTACTCTTATCAATGTATAAGGCTACAAGAATCTCTTCTCCCTCGAATACCTTCTTGGTCTGCTCTTTATATGGTAACAGAATATCCTTCTCCAGTCCCCAGTCTAAAAATGCTCCTATTTTTGTTACCTGTGAAACCGGAAGCAGCCCTACCTCACCTACCATGAGCTTTGGCATTTTGGTGGTTGCAATAATTCTGTCCTTGGAATCCTTATATAAAAATACTTCTATCTTATCTCCCGGCTTTGCCTGTGCAGGCACCATTTTTTTCGGAAGGAGCACTCTGTCGTCCATTCCCGCATTTACTTCTTCTCCGAGATATACTCCGAAATCAACCGTTTTTACTACAAATAATTCCTGCTTTTTTCCTAATTGAAACATATGGTTCTCCCTATATTCTATTCACTCAATTCATCGTGCTACTCGCAAGTGTGTTTCAGCTTTGCCGGACACACAACATAGAAAAGCTCTCGTTAGACGAGAGCTTTTGTTAGCAGCGCTACAAGGATTCGAACCTTGAGATGACGGAGTCAGAGTCCGTTGCCTTACCGTTTGGCGATAGCGCTATATTCATTTTTTGACTGTGTAACTCATCAGCACAAGTGATAGTATATAACATAGAAAAGGAAAATGCAAGCACTTTTTTTGTTTTTTAAAAAGTTTTTTAAGAAGCGCAATACCAACTTCGATTCCGCTTCGCTCCATCTCAGTCGCGTGCTTCGCACTAACTAACACTACTCCGCAATGCCCAACCTCGCTTTCACTTCGTTTCAGCTCGGTCGCGTGCTTCGCACTATAAAATAACAAAAACCAGCTAGTCGCAAGCGAGCTTGCGCGTAGCTGGTTTTTGTCATTTTGCATTGCTCTGTTATACCTCGAACATCAGTTCTCCGTATGTCGGCATTGGCCATACGCTGCTGTCAACGAGCATTTCGAGCTTGTCAACAGGGGCACGGAGTGCTTCCATGGCAACCTTTACGGAATCCTTGTAGTAGAATGCCTGCTCCTTAGCATCCGCAATAGCTGCAGCCTTTGTTGTCTCTGTTTCCAGAGTAGTAAGTGCGCTCTTTGCTTCAGCAAGTAATGAATCTACTTCGCTCAGTAATTCTGCCTGAGCTGCACCGGATGCGCCGGCTTCCTTTACAGCGATTACTGTATTTGCAAGCTCACCTGTGTAAGAAGCGATCACAGGAAGGATATCCTTGCTTGCCATATCAATCATAGTTAATGCTTCAATATTAATTGTCTTTGCATACGTTTCATAGATAATCTCCTCACGAGACTCCAGCTCAACCTTTGTAAAGATACCAAACTTCTCGAATAAGTCAACTGCCTTGTCTGTTGTCAGAGTAGATGCAGCTTCAATCATAGACTTGATATTTGGAAGTCCTCTTCTTTCAGCCTCTGCAACCCACTCATCAGAGTATCCGTTACCGTTGAATACGATTCTCTGATGCTTTGTCATATATTCCTTAATCATATCATGTACAGCTGTTTCGAAATCATCTGCCTTCTCAAGTCTGTCAGCAGCCTCACAGAATGCCTCTGCAACGATAGCATTCAGTGTTGTATTCGGGCTTGCAATAGAGTCTGCAGAACCAACCATACGGAACTCAAACTTATTACCTGTGAATGCGAACGGTGAAGTTCTGTTTCTGTCTGTAGCATCCTTAACAAGATCAGGAAGTGTAGAAACACCTGTTAATAACTTTCCGCCTTCCTTAACCTTGGTAGCATCACCTGTCTCGATTAACTGCTTTACTACGTCCTCAAGCTGCTCGCCAAGGAAGATAGAGATAATTGCTGGTGGAGCCTCATTTGCACCAAGTCTGTGATCGTTACCAACGTCAGATGCTGACTGACGAAGTAAGTCTGCATGTGTATCTACTGCCTTCATGATACATGCAAGAACTAATAAGAACTGAATGTTCTTGTTTGGTGTATCGCCCGGTTCAAGAAGGTTTACACCATTATCTGTTGTAATTGACCAGTTGTCATGCTTACCGGAACCATTTACGCCTGCATATGGCTTCTCATGAAGAAGACATCTTAAGTCATGGTTGTAAGCAACTCTCTTCATTGTTTCCATTACTAACTGGTTGTGGTCAACTGCGATATTTGCTGTTTCATAAATCGGAGCTAACTCGTGCTGAGCCGGAGCAACTTCGTTATGCTGTGTCTTAGCTGTTACACCAAGCTTCCAAAGCTCAACATTTAATTCCTTCATGTATGCGCCAACACGCTCTTTGATAACACCAAAGTAATGATCTTCCATCTCCTGTCCCTTAGGAGCCGGTGCACCGAATAAGGTACGTCCTGCGAACATAAGGTCCTTTCTCTGGAAATATAAATCTTTATCAACTAAGAAATATTCCTGCTCAGATCCTACACTTGCAACAACCTTGGTTGCCTCTTTGTTACCGAATAATTTTACAATACGAAGTGCCTGCTCGCTCAATGCCTCCATAGAACGAAGCAACGGTGTCTTCTTATCAAGCGCTTCACCTGTGTAAGAACAGAAAGCAGTCGGAATGCAAAGGATTGTACCACATGCAGATTCCTTTAAGAATGCCGGAGATGTAATATCCCATGCTGTATATCCTCTTGCTTCAAATGTAGCACGAAGTCCGCCTGAAGGGAAAGAAGAAGCATCAGGCTCACCCTTGATTAACTCTTTTCCGGAGAACTCCATAATCATCTTACCATCCTTATCCGGATGTGTAATAAAGGAATCATGCTTCTCAGCTGTGATACCTGTTAAAGGCTGGAACCAATGTGTGTAATGAGTAGCACCATTTTCTACTGCCCAATCCTTCATAGCCTTAGCAACTACGTCTGCTGTTGCCATGGAAAGCTCTCCGCCATGCTCGCTGACATTCATTACTTCCTGGTAAACCTTCTTAGGCAGTCTTTCCTTCATCTTCGCATTTGTAAATACTTTCTCAGCAAAAATGTCTTGTACGTTTAATAGTTCGCTCATATCTTCTTCCTCACTTTCTATGTATCAGAACGTACAGCAGGGTTCTTTATTTACTGCACGTATTGTGCGTTATAGCGAATCGCACTTATAAAAAAAATGCTCCAAAAAAAATTCTTTCTTTTCGGAACACCTTCGTTCATGATACGTTATAAATTAATTTTGAAGTAACTTATACGTTATATAAGTTCCCTTTGTCTCCTATAAGATAATATATCTTGAAAAAAAAAGCAATACTTTCCTAAGATTTTTCTTTTGTTTCTGCATTTTGCATAGATTTTTTTCTTAGAAAAGTATTGTTTTAGTCATATTTCGCCAATTTCTAGCTGTATCATCTATTTTAGCGTCTGTTTTATGCGCTTTCCTGCATATTATTACAGCGCATAATATCAAATGCGTCCGGCTTTACGCTAAGCTCCGCATATATGATTTGCTTGGAATGCGGACAGCTCTCTACCGCCTCACCCTCTTCATTGTACATGGCAAGCACCTTGGTCTCAAGGTTTCGTCCGTCGCGCTTCATAAGCTCAATTGTATCACCCACACAGAACTTATTACGCTGTTCGAACTTCGCGCAGCCGCGTTCATCGATGGACTCAACAGTTCCCAGATACACAAAATCATTCACATAGGTATTGCTGTCATAAATCTGTGTATTTTCATCCGGCTTGCCAAAGTAAAAGCCTGTTGTAAACTGACGGTAGGTACATTTGGCAATCTCAGCACGATACCAATCCATATTTGCACGATATTTTTCCTCTGACTCAAAATAGTCATCAATCGCCTTACGATAGGTTCTTGCAACACAGGCAACGTAAAGTGCCGTCTTCATTCTTCCTTCAATTTTCAGACTGTCGATGCCGGCATCTATAATCTCAGGGATGTATTCAATCATACACAGGTCCTTGGAATTAAAGATGTAAGTGCCTCTCTCATTCTCGTAAACAGGCAGATATTCACCCGGTCTCTTCTCTTCCACAACAGCATATTTCCATCTGCACGGATGCGTACAGGCTCCCTGATTGGCATCTCTTCCGGTAAAATAGTTGGATAGTAAGCATCTTCCCGAATAAGAAATACACATCGCTCCGTGAATAAAGCTTTCGATTTCCATTTCTTCCGGAATATGCTCGCGTATCTCCTTGATTTCACGAAGAGACAGCTCTCTTGCCGATACCACGCGCTTAGCGCCCTGCTGCCACCAGAAACGATAGGTCTGGTAGTTTGTATTATTCGCCTGCGTGGAAATATGGATTTCCACCTCCGGCCATACCTCCCTGGCAATCATAAACATACCCGGGTCGGAAATAATGAGCGCATCCGGTCCGATTTCCTTTAATTCCTTAAAATATTCTCTTGCGCCCTCCAAATCATCATTGTGTGCAAGAATATTTGCAGTTACATATACCTTCACGCCGCGTTCGTGGGCAAATGCAATACCTGCCTTCATGTCCTCCGGCGAAAAGTTCTTTGCCTTTGCACGAAGTCCGAATGCTTCACCACCGATATATACCGCATCTGCGCCGTAAATAACTGCAGTCTTTAATACCTCAAGACTGCTTGCAGGAACCAGCAGTTCCGGTTTTCTTCTATTCATTATTCGTATTTCCTCCCTGTTTTTTCGCAGATAATGTTACGCCATCTGCAATCGGCAGAATTACTGTTTCCAATTCCTCATGATGTGTTAATGCATACAGGTACTCCCGCATCCGGTTATGTATTGTCCTGTTTCTTCTTATTACCGCATACTTGGACTCGACAATATCGCCATCCTGAAGAATATTATCCGAAACCAGAATTGCTCCCGGTGACATCAGTCTTAAAATATCGGGCAGAAAATGAATATACTGCCCCTTTGCCGCATCCATAAAGATAAGGTCAAATTCACCCTGAAGCTCTGCAAGAATCTCTGTTGCATCACCTTCTAACAGTGTAATACTATCTTCTTTTCCTGCCTTCTTAAAATTATCCCTTGCAAGAGGAATCCTTTTCTCGTATTTTTCAATGGTTGTGATATGACAGCCCTTGGGAGCATACTCACTCATCAATAACGCAGAAAAACCAATGGCCGTTCCTACCTCAAGAATCTTCATAGGCTTTCCCCAGGTCAGCAGAAACTTCAACAAGCTTTGCATCTGCGGTCTGATAATCGGTACATTGGTTTCTCGTGAATATTTCTCCAGCTCTTCTAAATACGCAGGATTGCCCCTGTCAAAGGATCTGATGAAGGTCATCATTCTTTCATCCGCAATCACTCTGCATCCTCCGCGTTCTCATTACTACATATGATATCCAGCATTTCCTCTATCGACATGGATGTATTCAGCTCATATGTGCCGGCAACAATGTCTCCATTTGCATCGGACAGCATCTCCAGTATATAAAACATATTGGCGTCTCTGATTAATCCCTTTTCCTCTAACATAGCGCCGACATCCTTCGCATCCTGATTGTCGGAAATGATTACATTTACTGTTCTTCCGTTTTCCTCATCAACAGGAATATCCGCAAAAAGATTGAATCCAAAATCATACGCTCCTACTGCCAGCTTAAAGATAATAATAATCACCGCTGCCGCCAGAACTATTTTTACAAGCATTGCTCCTATCGCGCCTAAAAGCTGTTTCAAGTCCATACAATACCATGCCTTTCTACAACGTGAACCAAATCATGCTGTTACTTGCCTTATATCTCCATAATGATAGGAAGAATCATCGGTCTGCGCTTTGTCTTCTTCCATACAAACTCGCTTAAGGTATCCTTAATCGTTCCCTTAATCTTACCCCAGTCCGTGATATTCCTGTCAAGACAGCTATAGACTGCCTTTTCCAATACTTTGTGTGCTTCGTCCATGAGCTCATCCGACTCCTTCACATACACAAATCCTCGCGATACAATATCAGGACCTGCAAGCAGCTCGCCGGTTACACCCTCTAATGACATAACAACGATTAATATACCATCTTCAGCAAGATGTTGTCTATCTCTTAATACAACATTTCCGACATCACCAACACCAAGACCGTCTACCAGTACCGTTCCGACAGGCACCTTACCTGCAATCTCAGCGCTCTCCTGATCCATGGCAAGCACTTCACCGGAATGTAATATAAAGATATGATCCTTCTCAATACCAAGGTCCTGGGCAATCTTGGCCTGCGCCTTTAAATGCTTGTATTCACCATGCACCGGAACCGCATACTTCGGCTTTGTCAGAGTATAGATTAACTTGATTTCCTCCTGACAGGCATGTCCTGATACATGTGTATCCTGGAAGATTACGTCGGCACCTTTCTTAAACAGCTCGTTGATTACCTTGGTAACCGCCTTTTCATTTCCCGGAATCGGACTGGACGAAAAGATAACCGTATCTCCATGTCCGATGGAAATCTTTTTATGCATACCGCTTGCCATACGGCTCAGTGCAGCCATACTCTCTCCCTGACTTCCGGTTGTAATAATAACCGTCTTATCCTTTGGATAATTTTTCAGCGTCTCCACATCAATCAGGGTATTGTCCGGAATACTCAGACGATTCAGGCTCGAGGCAGTCTCAATAATATTGACCATACTTCTTCCCTCGACAACTACCTTTCTTCCAAACTTGTATGCTGTATTAATAATCTGCTGCACTCTGTCTACATTAGATGCAAACGTTGCAATGATGATTCTTGTATCCTTATGTTCTTCGAATAACGTGTCAAAAACGCTTCCCAATGTTCTTTCAGACGGTGTAAATCCCGGTCTCTCCGCATTGGTGCTGTCGCACATCAGGGCAAGTACCCCCTTTTTGCCAAGCTCTGCAAATCGCTGCAAATCAATAGCATCACCATATACCGGTGTGTAATCCACCTTAAAATCTCCGGTGTGCACAACAATTCCTGCCGGCGAATAAATAGCAAGTGCTGCCGCGTCTACGATACTGTGGTTTGTCTTAATAAATTCGATACGAAAACAACCTAAGTTAATGTTCTGACCAAACTTTACAACCTTTCTTCTTACATTGTGCATCAGATTGTGCTCTGTCAGCTTGTTCTCAATGATACCCATTGTCAGCTTTGTTGCATAAATAGGTACATTCAGCTCTTTTAACACATAGGGAAGTGCACCGATATGATCCTCGTGTCCATGTGTGATAACAAATCCCTTCACCTTATCCGCATTGTTCTTCAAATAAGTAATATCCGGTATTACCAGATCAATTCCCAGCATATCATCCTCCGGGAAGCTCAGACCGCAATCCACAACAATAATACTGTCTTCATATTCAAAGGCAGTAATGTTGAGTCCAATCTGCTCAAGTCCTCCGAGCGGTATCACCTTGAGCTTGGACGTACTTTCTTTTTTATTCTGTTTCAAAATAAACCTCCATTAAATAAAGTCAATATCATCAAGCATATTTTCAAAAACGGCTGATACGGCATCGAATTCATCATCTTCCTCGACCATGCTGTATACACGCTCTTCGGCGTCCGGCTCAGAAACGTCTTTTAAAATATATGCTTCGCCTTCTTCATCTTCCTCTGCATCCGTTACCAGAATGTAAGTTACCCCTGCAATCGTTGTCTGCTCAAGTACATAAAAATCTACTGCTTCTTCTCCGTCAGGTACAAAGGTAATTTTCTCCATTATACGTTCTCCTTATTCTTCAACAGGTCCAAATATCCCTGCAAAATAAAAACTGCCGCTATCTTGTCGACGTGTTCCTTGCGCTCTTCACGTCTTATACCGGCTTCCATCATAGCTTTATCCGCTGCAACTGTTGTTAACCGCTCATCCCATAAATGTACACTAAGCCCTGTACGGCGCTCCAGCATCTCTTTAAAGGCAAGCGTTTTCTCCACGCGTTCTCCTAAGGAATCGTTCATATTTTTGGGGTATCCAAGTACGATTTCCGTTACCTCATACTCCACAATCAGTTCTTCAATTCTTGCCAAAGTCTGGCGGAGCTTGTCCTCATACTTTCTCCGTACAATCTCAATGCCCTGGGCAGTAATGAGCAATGGATCGCTGATTGCCACACCAACCGTCTTCGATCCAAAATCAAGTCCCATTATCCTCATTCATTTCTCCTAAACCGGAGATACTACTTCTTCCAACCGGAGCTGACGATATATGTCTTTAACATCTCTTCCACAAGCTCATCACGCTCTACCTTCATAATCATGGCTCTTGCATTTTTATGACTGGTGATATAAGTAGGATCTCCTGACATAATATAACCGACTATCTGATTTACCGGATTATAGCCTTTTTCAGTCAGAGCCGCATAGACAGAAGCCAATACATCCTTCACTGAAGTGCTCTCCTGCACTTCCTCCGGTACAAGCTGAATAAATTGTGTACGTGTAAAATCTTCCATTCTCATTGCTCCTTCCAAATGTTCTATTTGTTTCATCCCAAAATCCGAGTCGACCGATAAAACCTCGTTTTATTTTATCGTATGTACTATATATCTTACTCTAATTTGTTAGAAAATTCAATGTATTCTTTCCAACAAAAAGACTTCTTTATTGAGTGCTTTTGTTATGTTACCTGTAACAAGGCAGTTCTGATAATCTTTTTCCTCATCCTTTAGGGCAACCTTCACATACTCCTTGGTATGTCCAATCCAGTACTCCTCGCCGTCAATTTCCTTCCTTTCCTCAAAAAGCACCTCTACCGTCCTGCCAAGATAATACTCTCTGAAAGCATAGGAATCTGCAGCTTCCATTTCTATGAGTACATTACTTCTCTTCGTCTTAACAGGCTCTGGTATCTGGTTCTCCATAACGGCAGCACGGGTTCCCTTTCTCTTGGAATACTTAAAAATATGCATCTCGTAAAAGCCTACCTGATCCAGAAAGGCTCTTGTTGTCTCAAATTCTTCCTCTGTTTCTCCCGGGAATCCAACAATAACGTCTGTTGTAATTGCCGGATGCTCAAAGGTCTTTCTCAAAAGCTCCACACCTGCGTAGAACTGCTCCGGTGTATAATGACGGTTCATACGCTTTAAGGTCTCTTCGCAACCGCTTTGCAGCGACAGATGAAAATGTGGACAAATACTCTTTAATTCTGCAATCCCTCTGGCAAACTCTTCTGTGATGATACGCGGTTCCAGAGAACCGAGGCGTAAACGTTTTACACCTTCCAGCCTGTCTATTGCCTGTATCAGTGAGAGTAAATCATCATCAGACGTCCCTGCCTTTTTAAAATCGACACCATAGGAGCTGATATGGATTCCCGTTAAAACAAATTCCTGATAGCCTGCCGCTACAAGTCCCCTGATTTCCTCTAAGATATCTTCCTTTTTTCTGCTTCTGACTCTTCCTCTGGCATACGGAATCATGCAGTAGGAGCAGAACTGGTTACAGCCATCCTGTATTTTGATATAGGCTCTGGTATGCTCCTGTGTTCCTGTCAGCCGCATTTCCTCATACTCATCGGTGTGGTTGATATCAATCACACTTTCCTCTTCCAGACCATCCATATAGCTTTCAAGAATCGATACAAGATCCTTCTTTTTGTTATTTCCAATCATCAGGTCAACAGCATCATCGGAACGGACACCTTCCGTATCAGACTGTACATAGCAGCCTACTGCTACAACAATCCCTTCCGGATTTGTCTTTTTTGCCTTATGAAGCATCTGTCTGCTTTTTCTGTCTGCCATATTCGTAACGGTGCAGGTATTTACAATATAAATATCTGCCTTTTCCTCGAACGATACTATGGTATAACCATGCTTCCTTAAGTCCTGTAACATGGCGTCCATTTCATATGAATTTACTTTACACCCCAGATTGTGAAATGCAACTGTTCTCATCTTCCATTACCTTTCTCTGTATTTATTGTGACATTTAGGAAAAAGTGACAATATGTACACTTTTTTCGCTAATTTTCGTTACTTTTTATGACAACTGTTTTCTAACTTTGATTGACTTTTCCATTGATTCCCTTTATTATTAAAAAGAAGGTAGATAAAAGGAGGTAGTCAAAATGAAGACTGTACAGATTTCTTTAAATTCTATCGATAAGGTAAAATCTTTCGTTAACGATATTACAAAGTTCGATTATGACTTCGACCTTGTATCCGGAAGATACGTTATCGATGCTAAGTCTATCATGGGTATTTTCAGCTTAGACTTATCTAAGCCAATCGACTTAAATATCCATGCAGAAGGTGGCAATACAGATGAGATTATGGAAGTAATTAAGCCATACGTAATCTAATTACATCGCCACTGAAAATATAGGATTCGTCCTATATTTTTAATAAAAGAATCAAAGTTCGAGCAGGTGTTATACCTGCTCGTTTTTTTCATTTTCACCTTTTATTTCTATTCATTCCAGCTTACATGAATCACTTCGTCTGTTTCCAATGCCTTCTGTACCAGAGCGTCAATGTTCTCTTCGAGATTCTGCTCATGGATTCTGATTACCTTTAGATTCGGCTTGGTAACCGGATGCTTTGCCACGAAAATAGTACAACAGTCTTCAAACGGAAGGATGGATGTCTCATAGGTATCTATCTTCTTGGACACATCCACAATATCTTCTTTGTCAAAACCGATTAACGGTCTGTATACCGGCATGGTACAAACATCATTGGTTGCCAGCAGAGACTGCATGGTCTGTGATGCCACCTGACCAATGCTTTCTCCTGTAATCAGACCGAGCGAGCCAGACTCCTGTGCAATATGCTGCGCAATACGCATCATATATCTTCTCATAATGATGGTCAATTCATCATGCGGACACTTTTCATAGATGTATAACTGAATATCCGTAAAGTTAATGACATGCAAATCAATCGGTCCGCTGTAACGGGATACCAGTCTGGCAAGATCTACCACCTTCTGCTTTGCTCTGTCACTGGTGTATGGCGGTGCATGGAAATATACTGCATCCAGCTTCACGCCACGCTTGGAAATCATATAACCTGCAACCGGCGAATCAATACCGCCTGACAAAAGAAGAGTTCCCTTACCGTTGGTACCGATTGGAAGTCCGCCCGGTCCCGGGATTACAGTCGAATAAATATAAATCATCTCGCGAATCTCAATGTGCAGCATAACATCAGGCTTGTGCACATCTACCCTTATCTCCGGGAATGCCTTAAGAAGAACTTCTCCGATGTCCGCATTTACTTCCATGGACTCCTTTGGATAATTCTTTCTTGCTCTTCTGGTATCTACCTTGAAGGTGAAGTTCTTATCCGGATAAACCTTATCCATGTAATCGACAACATCCGAAGCCAGCTTTTCAAAGCCTTCGTCCTCAAGCTTTACAACCGGACAGATGCCCCAGATACCGAATACTGTTTTCAGATTCTCAACTGTTTCGTCAAAGTCAAAGTCCGTCAGCGCATTCACATAGATTCTTCCCTGTGTCTTGGTAACTTCAAATTCACCTTCGCAGCGCTCCAGCGCATAACGAATCTGGTCACATAATCTATCTTCAAAAATATATCTGTTTTTTCCCTTTACGCCGATTTCAGCGTATTTAATCAAAAATGATTTGTACATTGTATTCCTCCAACACGGTATATGTTTGGTTAATATATAGAATTTAATGCCTGGTATAACGACGAAGCATAGGTATCATATCATACATTTGCTGTAAAGTATAGTCGATTTCCTCCTCGGTAGTCAGAACACTGAAGCTGAATCTGAGTGTGGAATCCAGATACTGCTTCTCCACGCCGATTGCCTTTAGGGTTGCAGAGGTTGCAGGCTTATTCGATGAGCAGGCGCTTCCTGCCGATACGTAAATCCCCTTATCCTCCAACGAATGAAGCATAACCTCACTTCGGATTCCGGCAATGGAAACACTGACTACATGCGGAGCGCTGTCCCTTCCGGTAAGACCGTTTACCTTCACGCCTTCCAGACATGCCAATCCCTTGATAAACCTGTCCTTCAACGTATAAAGATACGCTGTCTTCTCATCAAAATCCTTATAAATTTCCTCAATTGCAAGTGTCATACCTGCAATACCGGGAACATTTTCCGTACCGGAACGCATACCCTTTTGCTGGCCTCCGCCGAATATGATCGGCTTCACCTTCACTTTTTCGTTCATGTATAAAAAGCCTACGCCCTTTGGTCCGTGAAGCTTGTGTGCGCTGACTGATAACAGGTCGATATTCATCTTTTTCGGATAAATACGGAACTTACCAAAGCCCTGTACTGCATCCACATGGAATACCGTATTAGGATTCATACGCTTGATTAATGCTCCGGCCTCTGCAATTGGCTGTAGGGAGCCTATCTCATTGTTTGTATGCATAATTGACACAAGAATGGTTTGTCGTGTCATGGCTTTTTCCAGGTCTTCCAGTCGTATGATACCGTTTGCATCCACAGGCAGATACGTTACCTCAAAGCCTTGCTGTTCTAAGTAAGCACAGGTCTGCAGTACAGCCGGATGCTCGATTCCTGTCGTTATAATATGATTACCTGCTCTGCAATTGGCAAAAGCAGTACCAATGAGTGCAATATTGTCAGACTCTGTTCCTCCCGAGGTAAAAAGAATCTCTTTTTCCTGTACCTTCAGGATTCTTGCAATCGTCTCTTTGGCATAGCGGATATACTTCTCGCTTTCTACGCCCTTTCTATGCATGCTGGAAGGATTGCCATAATCCTCACACATGATTTTTGTCATAAGTGCCGCTACACTCGGCAGTGCGCGTGTGGTAGCCGAATTGTCCAAATATACTTCCATCATATTCACACCTTCAAACGTATCTGTTTCCATTACTTTTATCTTATTCTATCAATATGCACTTTCATAGGGTTTGGTGTCGTTTCGCCTCTTGCATCCGGACACCGTATAACATCATAACAGAACGTCACTCGGACTTCAACGAAAAAGTTTTTGCATCCTATTCCTCTAACTGATACATAATCCATGACATGACTGTCATGCCCGCTGTTTCCGTACGAAGAATTCTCTTACCTAACGTAATCGGCTCCATTCCCTGTGAAATGGCAGTCTGTATCTCACTCTCATCAAAGCCGCCTTCAGGCCCGATAAACACTGCTACGGACTGTCCCGGCTTAATCGCTTCCATGAGCCTCTTTGTACCTGCCATACCGGACGCGCCATCAAGACTTTCCTCCATCTCGTAAGGCACTAATCTGCAATCCATGTCTGCGGCATAGGCTAATGCCTCTTTATAGGTCATAACCGAATGAATCTGCGGCACAATGCCACGTTTGCTCTGCTTGGCAGCCGCCTCGGCAATTCCCTGCCATCGGGCAATCTTACTCTTTGCCTTCTTATCATCAAGCTTGACAACACAGCGCTGCATCGCCACCGGAATAATCTCATATACGCCAAGCTCTACCATTTTCTGGATAATCAGCTCCATCTTATCGCCCTTAGGCAGACCCTGAAACAGATAAACCCGAGCAGGAAGCTCTACACCGTCCTCCTTGATAAAGCGCAGTTCACACTGCACCTCATCCTCGGTAATCTCTATAATTCCACAGCGATAATCTCTGCCATCTGTTCCGTTACTGATACTAATCTCATCGCCCGGTTTCAAGCGAATTACATTTTTGATATGATTCACATCCGGTCCTGTTATCACAATCTCCTTCTCTCCAATCTGAGAAGGTTCTACAAAGAAATGGTACATTACGAATCCTTTCTTGCGGTTACACTTACCCATTCACCCTGATAAGTGACCTCTAATACTTCAAGGCCTGCTGCCTTTACCGCATCCACAACAGTCTGCTCCTTATTATCAATAATACCGGAGGTAATATAGATACCGCCCTTTTTCAACTGATTCACAATGACCGGTGTCAGCGGTACCAGAACGTCTGCAAGGATATTTGCGACAACAATGTCATATCTTTCATAACCAACCTTGTCCTGTACAGCCTTATCCGTAATAATATTTCCAATCATCATTTCAAAGGCTTCCGGCTGAATATGGTTTACTTCCATATTCTCGCGAACCGCCTCTACCGCACAAGGGTCAAGGTCAGTTCCAACGGCATGCTTAATTCCGTACATAAGGGAAATAATCGCCAGAATACCGCTTCCCGTACCGACATCCAGAAGCTCTGTTTCCGGTGTAATATACTTTTTGAGCTGTCTGATACAAAGCTGCGTTGTCTCATGCATACCGGTTCCAAAGGCTGTTCCCGGGTCAATGTGAAGAATCATCTTATCCTTATCCTCTTCCTTTACCTCTTCCCAGGAAGGAATAACCAGAAGGTCGTCAATATAGAACTGGTGGAAGTACTGCTTCCAGTTATTAATCCAGTCAATATCCTCTGTTTCGGACACCATAACACTTCCCTCGCCAATTTCCATAAAACAGCGAAGGTCTTCTAACTCCTTCTTAATCTTTTCCACTATCGTATCTACACTGATTTCCTCACCCAAAAGTTCCAGCGTTCCATCTTCCTTCTTCTCGACAAAGAAGCTTAGATACGCAATGCCGTCATCCTCCGGTCCGTCCGGAAGAATATCAACAAACATCTGCTCCTTTTCCAGCGGTGTTAAAGGAATCTTGTCCTCAATCTGCGCACCTTCCAAACCTATATCGTACAGCGTACTGATAATAATATCCTCCGCATCTGTAATTGTCTTTACCATAAACTTTGTCCACTTCATATTCTCTTGTCCTTCCTATTTTCTAACTACTTAGAGCCCTTTTTCCCTGTATAAGCTACCAGCACAATAATACTAATCAAATCCACAATCACAACAACTGCAATCGAGCTCATTCCCGCTACAATGCCGGCACTTTCCGCGATTCTGCCAATCACGGACGGCATGATAATTGAGCCGAAGCTTGCAATTGTCAGGATAAAGCTCCAGCAAAGGGGATACTCCTCAATCAGCTTACCGGAGAACGATACCGTTGTCGGATAGATTCCCGCCATGCTAAAGCCAAAGCCCATAATTCCAATCACAATCCATAACGTTGTATGGCTGTTAATCAATAACAGGAAAAATGCTACCAGTCCGATTCCCATAACAAGAAGCAGCTTCTCCTTTTTTACCTTCGTGGATAGCCATGCAGTTAACAATCTTCCTGCCAAAATCATAAGCCACTGTACACTTGCCATAAGCTGTGACAGGGATGCCGACATCAGCCCGGTATCCTTGAAATAAGTAACAAGCCAGCCGATTACGCCCTGCTCCGCACACAGATAGAAGAACAAGGTTGCAATCGAGAGATAGAAAATCGGCTCCTTGAAAAAGCCCATGCCGGAGCTTCCCTTTTCCTTTTTTTCCACCTTGTCTTCTACAGGAATCAGATAGTAAAGAATCCAACTGATAATACCCATAATCAGTAAAAATATATTCGCGTAAATCCAATTGTCCGCATCACTTGCCGTGATACCCATAAGAATAATCGGGAACAAAAATGCACCAATGGAGAACATGGCATGCAATCCGTTAATAATACCAGCCTTCCCCGGTGCCAGCGCATTAATGACACTATTACAGAAATTACTGGTCGCGCCTCTTGCCAGACCCGTCATCAAAAAGGCAATCGCAAGACACACCACATTTCCGCTAATCAGAATCAGCAGATATGCCAGTGCAAAGCTTGCATTAAACAGCAAAATACTTCTCTTTCTTCCTATCTTCACAGAAAAGGTTCCTGCAAAAAAGCTTGAAATCAGATTCCCCACCGAATGCAGACTGACCAGCACACCACTCATTGCGTATTCCAGCCCCCTTGCCTCACGGATAAACGGAAGTATTGCTCCTATAGACAAGGCAAGCATACCATTCAATACAAAAACGATATACGTTAATATAAGCTGTTGATTTTTTTCTTTCTCCTGAAAAAGCTGCATAATCCTATCCCCTCTTTATCTTTATCTTACACCTATAACCATAATACCGTTACACGTCAAAAGAATCAAGTAAAAGAAACGTAGTGCAAAGGCACCTTGCACACATAATAAAAGAGATAGGTATCTTGAATCTCAAGACACTTATCTCGATTATTAGCAGGGACTGCTTACGTGCTGAGTGCTTTTACAGTTTCTGTTTTTATTTGAAGAACTTTCTCTTTTTATCCTTTTTATCATCTTCGGACTTCTTGTTCTCCATATTCTTTACGGCTTCCAAGGTATTACCTGTTTCCATATCGAACTTTCTCAAGAGCTCTTTTGCCTCATTCGAAAGCTTATCCGGAACCTGCACTACCAGTGTAACATAGTGGTCACCGCGTATATCCTTATTTCTCAAGGATGGAACACCCTTACCACGCAATCTGATACGTGTATCTGTCTGTGTTCCTGCCTTCACATCATAAACTACCTTACCATCCACAGTATCAATCAGGACCTCGCCGCCAAGTGCTGCAACCGCATAGGAAATCGGAACGGTAGAGAAGATATTCATATCCTGTCTCTGGAAGATTGGATGTCTGTCTACTACAACCTCTACCAGTAAATCTCCTCTTGGTCCGCCGTTTACACCCGGTTCGCCCTTATCTCTGATACGCACGCTCTGACCGTTATCAATACCTGCCGGAATCGATACCTGAATCTTCTTTCTGGAAGAAATATATCCGCTTCCATGACAATCAGGACACTTATCCTTGATGGTCTTGCCGGAACCGCCACAATCAGGACAAACCTGTGAATTGCGGAAGGTTCCAAACGGTGTCTGATGCTGTGTCACTACCTGACCGCGTCCGCCACACTTATGACAGGTTTCCGGCGAAGTTCCCGGCTTTGCACCGCTTCCGTTACAGCATTTACAGGTATCCTTAAGAGTTAAGTCAAGCTCCTTTTCTACGCCGAATACTGCTTCTTCAAATGAGATGCGCACGCTGGTACGGAGATTTGCGCCCTTCATAGGACCATTGTTGCTTCTTGAGCTTCTTCCGCCTCCAAAGAAATCACCAAAAATATCGCCAAAGATATCTGAGAAATCTGCACCGCTAAAATCAAAGCCACCGAATCCACCGCCGGCTCCGCCTCCTTCGAAGGCGGAATGACCATACTGATCATACTGGCGTCTCTTATCCGGATCACTTAATATCGCATAAGCCTCTGAAGCTTCCTTGAACTTCTTCTCTGCTTCTGTGTCTCCCGGATTCATATCCGGATGGTACTTCTTGGCAAGCTGTCTATATGCTTTTTTAATGCTGGCATCATCGGCGCCTCTCTCGACACCTAACACCTCATAATAATCTCTCTTCTGCTCTGCCATTTAACTAGACCTCGCGGTAATCTCCATCAACTACATCATCTGCTGCACCGGCATCCTGTGTCTGCTGTGCACCCATATCGCCCATATCAGGACCTGCACCTGCTGCACCCTGCATGTTCTCATACATCTTTGTGAACAGATTCTGTGCCTTATTCATTAATGCTTCCTGCTTGCTCTTTAATTCAGCAACCTGATCGTCTGTCATCTCAGCATCCTTGGTGCTCTCAAGGAAAGCCTTCAGATCGTTTACATCTGCTTCTAAGGAAGCCTTTTCACCGGCATCAATCTTATCGCCAACTTCGTTTAAAGCCTTTTCTGTCTGGAATACGAAGGAGTCAGCATCGTTTCTTGCATCGATTGCTTCCTTTCTCTTCTTATCCTGAGCTTCATACTCAGCTGCTTCCT
>CAYLWP010000010.1:0-33090 GCA_964387365.1 uncultured Roseburia sp.
CAACCGGTATTCTGACTCTTCTCATTCTCCTGTTTGGAGAAATTGTTCCTAAGACTTGGGCTATGTATAATAATGAAAAGCTTGCGCTCATGTACTCTCGTATTGTATATACGTTAATGCAAGTACTTACCCCTGTTATTTTTGTTGTTGACATTATTTCAGGTGCATTGCTTCATCTCTTACATATAGATCCTACCAAGCGTTCTATGATGACAGAGTCCGAATTAAAAACCTATGTAGATGTAAGTCACGAAGACGGCGTTATCGAGCAGGAAGAGAAAAAATTAATATACAACGTATTCGATTTCAGTGATTCTGTTGCGAAAGACATTATGATTCCCCGAATTGATATGACAACCATTGATGTTGAAGCTTCCTACAATGACTTATGGAATCTTTTCAAAGAATCTATGTACACAAGAATTCCTGTTTTCGAAGGAGAAAGTGATAATATTATTGGTATTATCAATGTGAAGGACTTCCTTCTTGTTCCTAATAAAAAGTTATTTAAGATTCGTGATATCATGCGAGAAGCATACTATACCTATGAATTCAAGAAAACAGCAGATTTGTTATTAGAAATGCGTAATATCACCACCAATGTTGCTCTTGTCCTGAACGAATATGGTGCAACCGTAGGTATGATTACCTTAGAAGATTTACTGGAAGAAATCGTTGGTGAGATTCGTGACGAGTATGATGAAGATGAAGAAGACTTAATTCAGAAGCTTTCAGAACATGAATATCTGGTTGATGCAAGCATGAAGCTTGATGATATTAATGATGCATTGGAAACATCTTTTAATTCAGAAGACTTTGACTCTATTGGTGGTATTATCATCGAATTGCTCGACCGTTTTCCTACCGATGGCGAACAGGTTGTTACAGAAGACGGTATTACTCTGATTGCCAAGGAAGTTATACAAAACAGAATCGAAAGAGTTCTTATAATCCTTCCTGAGAAAAGCGACACGAAAGAGGAAAGCAACGCATCTGATACCATAGAAAATGAAACAGAACACTAGAAGATAGAGCAAGCAAAAACGGAATCCAACTTAGGATTCCGTTTTTGCTTCTATGCTAAATTACAAATCTGCATAGAAATTATATGTAGTCATAATCTCTTCCGGTACATCTGCTGATTCCTTTTGAATTGACCTGATTCTAAGATCAAATTCCTGTTTCTTCTTCTGGCAGTTTCGACCATGCCTTGCCATTGCAACCTCATAAGGTCTTTGTACGCCGAGCTTTGTTCTTAACGATTTCTCAAATGGACAATAGGTTGCAAGTATTTCTCTTGCTACTTTATTCATCTTCATAGAACCGTTTGATTCACTCTTAACCCAGAATTCATAATCAATCAGGAATATTTCTCTTGAATTATTTCTTGCCTTCTGAATCTGAAGCTTAACCTTCTCTCTGGCCTCATCTGACAGTTCACGATTCTTGCGATAGAACTGGATATAATCCATATATTCTGAGGTCAGTGATTTTACCTTGACATCATTCCACTGCATACCCTGAATACATCTGCATAACTCCCAGCGGAATCTTCCAAACATCTTAACCATCATATCATCTACATTGGTATTGGATAAAATCGGGAATGCAAATCTTCCTGGTGTCGCCTTATTCTTACCTCCAACTTCCTGCCACATGGCTGCATTGATACCATATAACGGAAACAGAATAATATCAGGATAAATATTCTGCATGGTTGATTCATGGTTAATCTTAAGCGCTGTATTGGAATATAGCACCTCTCGATAGAAGACAGAATAATCAACCTTCAAAAGATTCTGTACGCTCTGGTTAATCATCTTTTTTGTTACCAGAATCTTATCCAGATATCCAAAAATTGCTTCCTTATACAATATCGGCATATAGGTTGTAGGCTGTCCATACAGAGTCCTGCTGTTGCTCTTCTGCATGTTCATAACCTCATATTCTACACGCTTAACCATATTATTGGTCAATTCCTTCATCTGGGCTTCGGTAATATCGCCCATCTTCTTCATGGAACGGAGATTTTCAAAGTAATCTTCATCAAATTCACTCTTAGACGGCTCTCTCTTACCCTCGCGAATCATATCAAGCCATTCTACCATGGTAAATACATTACATGGACCTTCATTCTCTTCCGATTCTATACTACAAAGGAATTCTAAATGCTCCTGCTCAAGTAAGCGTTCATCCAGCATACCAAAATTCAGGAATAATTCAACCGCCTTTGGCATGACAGCATATCCTTCACTTGCTTTCATATAACAGTCAAGATATAACTGGAATACAATTGGTGTAATCGTCTTCTTTGCTTTCTTTACATCATCCTCGATAGACAGCCTGTCCGGTGCCTTTACTAAATAGTCAACATTAGTACGCAGCTTTTCTGCTGTCTCTTCATCCAATGCCGCATATTCGATTATCTGATTCATCGAATTCTTTAATGACAATACGTCACGCTTCATAGCAGCTGCTTTCTCTTCCTGCGACTTCTTTTCACTCTCTGTCATTTCCTTCGAAACAACATCTTCGATTCTCTTTTGCATGCGCTCAAAATCAACATCAGCAATATTCTGGCACTGTTTCTTTAATTCACCATGCTGGAATTGTACTTCCTTTAAAATATCCGTGAGCAGTACCTTCATTTCTCGAGGCACATCACCTTTTCTCCTCATCTCGGTTCCCTGTACACATGCATACTCGAACAGGTTATGATTGGGTCTTGTTCCCATAAGGTCAAGAAGCTCCTTGATATAATCAATCATGGCATTACAATCTCCATAGAAGGAGTCAACCAAGTTGATAATCTCCATAACCTGATATACCACCATTTCCTCACTATAAGAAAAATACTGCTTATTGACTGCTAACGGAATCTTTGCACCTTCTTCATAATATCTAAGCCTAGCTTCATTTCCATCTTCCATCTGGTCGAATGGCTGTATTTCTTCCAGCTCCTGTAAAGCAATTGCCTGAATTCCCATTGCCTGACACAATGTACAGTACTGCTGATAACCTTTCTGTGCAAACTGAAACAAACGATACACTCTGTTGTACAAGTCCTGTCTGATTCTTGCAATATCTGTTATGTACTTAAATTGTGAAGAAATCATAATCGCACGATAATCCACGTTTTTTGCCACAATATTACGCAACGACTCTTCTCCAACGATTGGAAGCGCATAAATTACCGAATCCTCCATTGCCGTATAGGTTGCTCCATAACTGCCTTGCGGAATATCATTTAATGCAATCAATGCCCCTTGGCTTCTGACCAGCCTCATCCACTCATTCTGCATCAATACCTTGCCTGATAAAACAATACCCACTTGTGTTACTGCATCGCCCTGCTTAAAGACCACATCATTCTTTTTCACAGCATTTTTACCGTTCACACTAAGCATAGACTTCATTCCTTTCCTTTGTACATCATTTTAAATCTTTATAAGATATTATTTCTATTTTATCCGGAAAAATATTACTTTCCCTTGAACATACACAAATCATATATTCCTGAAGCATTTCATAGGTTCTGATATCTGCTTCTTCCTGTAAATTCGTATCCCTTACTTTATCAAACTCTTCGGATGTCAGATACTGGCTGATTCCTTTTCCAATCCCTTCTCCTGTCAGCTTCGCATAACTTTCCTTGGCAGTCCACATTTTGTAAAATAGCATGGACTTTTCTGCTTCTTCTGCATTCAGCAATCTTTCATACTCCTCTGTAGCAAAAAAACGCTTTGCCATTCTCATATTCCAAGACCGCATCTCCTGAATATCAGTTCCCAACTCTTTGCTATGCACACCACATATTACCCACTTGCCGGAATGTGACAATGAATAGCAAAACTCAGGATGCTGCATTAGCTTTGGTTTTCCGGATTGTTCAAGCTGTATCTTGCTATTATTCCACTGCTCCACGGTATATCCTTCCACGAGAAAGCTATACCTCAGCAAAAGACCAGCGCCCAAGCTTTGTATCCGATCCTTTTTTTGTCTCAGCTTATTGATTCTTTCTCTTCTTGCACAATCCACCAGACTAATCCATTCTGACCATTCATCCTCTTGTATCGTTTCAAAGGCTTCTATATTTGTTGCATATATCTTCAAGTGTCTACCATACCTTTCGCCTGTTTCATATCTAAATCTACCCCGGCATTCCGCCGGGGCAGATTCTATTCTTATATTAATATTTTCCAAAGTCACCGTCCAGTGAAATAATACTTTCATTATCACGATAAGTATCTTCTTCACCAGCTATACTATTTTCTTCTTCAAATGTATTTCGGTAGACTTTTCCGGATAACAATTTGTATTTAGCAACTGCATGCTGTAACTGACCTGCAAGAGATGACAGCTCTGCGCTTGCTGCTGCACATTCTTCACTTGTTGCTGAATTAGTCTGTACAACATCCGCAATCTGTGTAATACCTGCGTTAACTTGTCCAACAGAATTTGCCTGATTTGCAGACGCCGTTGCAATACGGCTTACCAGCTTAGCAATATCTTCCACGGATTCCTGAATCTCTTCTAATGCTATTGCTGTTTCTTCTGCCAGCTTAGATCCGATTTCTACCTTTCTGATAGAATCTTCTATCATCTCTGCGGAACTCTTTGCAGCTTCTGCAGATTTACTTGCAAGATTTCTCACTTCATCTGCAACTACTGCAAAGCCTTTGCCATGAACGCCTGCTCTTGCTGCCTCTACCGATGCATTCAATGCCAAGATATTGGTCTGGAATGCAATATCATCTATCACCTTCATAATCTTGGAAATATTTTCAGATGATTCATTGATATCCTTCATGGCAACTATCATATGCTTCATCTGCTCATTTCCACGAATTGCTCCATCCTTCGTATTCTGTACCAATTCATTTGCGGTATTCGCGTCATCCGCATTCACTCTCGCTCCATTAGCAATTTCTTCAATAGAAGCTGTAATCTCTTCAATGGCACTTGCCTGTTCTGTTGTTCCCTGTGCTAACGAATTACTTGCACTTGCAACTTCATTGGCACCGGAAGCCATTCTTGCAGCTGCGTCACGGATAACGGAAAGATTCTTATTGTTATCCCTAAGCATCTTCTTCAATGCCTTACCCATAACATCATGTTCACTTGCAGGCTTGCAGTTTACTGTCAAATCACCTTCTGCAAACTTTTCGGCAATTTTTGCCTGTTCTCCAATATTTTTAATCATCATGGAAAAATCATCCATCAAATCACCAAATTCATCATCTGCATCTTTTTGAAGAGTCTGATTAATATCTCCTTCTGCCATCTTAACAGCAACATTTGAAATCTTACCAATCGGACTAATAATCTTCCTTTTTGTGATGATTATACAGCCTGCCACACACAATACATAGATAATCAGTGCCACAATCACAACAAAGTTACTTCTTGTTGTTATATAGTGATTAATCTCTTCACATGGCTTTCCGGCAAACATCATACCAACAATTTTACCCACACTATTCTTAATTGGAACATAATAGCCATAATAGTCTTCACCATTAATAACAACATCTTTTGTCGAATAATCCATTCCATTATTCAATACCTGAGCAGCAATTGCCGCATCAGCAGTTGTACCTACAATTCTCTCTCCGACTTCATTTTTTATAGTCGTTGCACGTCTAGTATCACCAAGGAATATCGTAAGTACCGCATCGTTTTCCTGTGCAATCTTATCCAGCACTGCAATATTCTCTGTTACATTATAGCTACCTTTATGAAGTATATCTCCATCCAGATAATATTCTCCTATATCAACCTCATCATAAGAATAGCTTGCTGCTGTAGCAATACCCTTTAAGCCGTCCAATACCTGTTCTTCCAAACCGGTACGCATGGCAAGACTGGAAAAATACGTAAGAATTATACAGGTTGCCAGCAAAGGCAATGATGAAATCATAAGAACAACTGTTTTTACATCTAACCGAAATTTCTTTTTTTTCTTTTGTTTTTCCATAAGTGACTTCCTTTCACACAATAATACTTTTGACTACTTATTTCTATTTTAAATTGTTTTTCTTTTCAAGTCAATAGATTATATTATCTGTCACTTAAATATTATTCAAATTATTTATTCAATATATTAAATATTTTTTCATAATATGCAATGCATTTTTTTCCAAACGCGATACCTGTGCCTGTGATATTCCAATATATTCAGCTACTTCCATTTGTGTCTTTCCCTCAAAAAATCGCAGCGTAATAATCTCGTTCTCTCTCTCATTCAATCTCTTCATAGCTTCACTTAACGATATATTTTCTATCCAGTTTTCTTCCTTGCTCTTTTTATCGCTTATCTGATCCATTACATACAAAGTGTCACCACCTTCTGTGTAAACCGGTTCATACAGACTCATCGGATTCTGAATTGCATCCAGCGCATAGACGATATCCTCCTTAGGAATTCCTATTTCTTCCGCAATCTCCACAATCGTCGGCTCCTTCAGATTCTTTTTGGTAAGGCTTTCCTTCGCATAGATTGCTTTATATGCGGTATCCTTAAGAGAGCGACTTACTCTGATTGTATTATTATCTCTTAAGAATCTTCTAATCTCACCAATAATCATCGGAACTGCATAAGTAGAGAATTTCACCTCTAATTCCGGATTGAAATTGTCTATCGCTTTTATTAATCCGATACATCCAATTTGGAATAAATCATCTACATTTTCATTCGCCTGTGAAAAACGCTTAATAACACTTAAGACGAGTCGCAAATTGCCTTTTATATATTGTTCTCTTGCTTCCTGATCACCTGCTTCGATTCTGGCAAACAATTCTTCTTTTTCTTCATTTTTTAATACAGGAAGCTTTGCTGTATTTACACCGCAAATTTCTACTTTACCCAACGCCATATGATTTTACCTCCATATTTCTATGCCTTATATAAGACATATGTACGACGCAGTGTATTCAGCATTACTTCCTTATTTTTTCTATTAGCTCGCCATTTCTCGTTTTAATCTCTTCATAATCTTTTTCTCAAGTCTTGAGATATAAGATTGTGAGATTCCTAGATAAGTTGCAACTTCCTTTTGTGTCATTTCCGTACCGTTTGGATCATTTAATCCAAATCGAAGCTGTATGATTGTTTTTTCACGTTCTCCCAAACGATTCACAGCTCTCCTTAGCAGCGTTCTCTCTGTTTCATTTTCAAGATTTCTATATATAATATCCTCATCCGTTCCTAAAATATCCGACAAAAGAAGCTCATTTCCGTCCCAATCTACATTCAAAGGTTCATCAATCGATACTTCCAGCTTTGTCTTATTATTCCTTCTAAGATACATCAAAATCTCATTTTCTATACAGCGTGAAGCATAAGTTGCAAGCTTGATATTCTTATCCCGGTTAAAAGTATTGATTGCTTTTATCAACCCGATGGTTCCTATCGATATTAAATCTTCCACTCCAACTCCGGTATTATCAAACTTTTTCGCTATATAGACTACCAGACGCAGATTATGTTCTATCAGCAATGCACGAAACATATCCGCATTTTCTGTATCAAGTCCATTAATCGCTTCATTTTCTTCCACGCTCTCAAGTGGCGGTGGTAGAATTTCCGAGCCTCCAATATAATGAATCTCCTGTTTGCACGTCTGTGCTCCACTCTCTTTTTTTCCTATACATACTCTCATACGTCCCGGCAAATACATATTCAATATCATCTTTTATCCTCCCAAATTCAGTAATCCTTGATGCAAAATCATCTGAAAGCTTTTGTCTTTTGAAAGACTGCCCTCATACAAGGCAATAATTGCTTGCTTTTGCACAATTTTTCTGTCTCCTGCCCATATAATCAGCTCATCAATCTCCATTCCCTTCAACATTCCATGTTCTTGTCCTATACTATGAAACGGAATTACTTTATAACGCTCCGGTTTGGGTTCCACTATTACTTCCTGCCAGACCTCGCTCTCTATAATGGATACCGGTTTCCCACTGAACGGTTCTCTTAAAGCATTTCCTGTATCAAATAATGCCTTAACATCAATTTTTCTTCCCTGTTCCACAATAGATACCTGATATATGGTATTCTGCCTGTTCTTTCGATTTTGATATATAATATAAAGCAATGCCATGCTCATGAATCCGATTACCAGAACAGCAATCACAATTCCACTTACCCGGTTCCTTGCTATCCATTCACCTCCTTTTAACAGCTTCGAAAAGACAAACACGAGAGTGAAATAATAAACAATACCTAGCAATATCTCATTCCTACTCTTTTGCTCCATTGCGATTTCCATAACAGCAACGCCCATTCCAAACAGAATAAGAAGATACACAAAGCCAAAGCGTAATCCAAATAATAGCATCAAGGTTGATGTTACTGCTCCCAACAGGGCTGCTATCATAATTCTTCTGATACGAATCCTCTTTCTCATGAGAAATAAGGTTAACACCAGCATTGCTCCATCCAAAAACAGGTTTTCAATCAAATACAAGTCCCAATACAATTCATATATTCTTACATCACCTCTTTATCCGTTTGTTTTTTACAAGCCAAGTATATAAAAAAATCCCTGCTTTTTTTGTCAAAGCAAGGAAGATGATATGGTTTATTTTTCGACAAAAAACACAGAGCATTTTGCTCTGTGTTCATCATTCTAAGTACTTCTTACTATCTCTTTAAGAAATCAGGAATCTTTAATGTCTTTTCCTGAACATTACTCTTTAAATCTGCCGGTCTTTGGATTCCCTGAATAGGTCTTGCCGGAACCGGATTCGGAGCAACATTGTTATTACTAGCTGTCGGTATTACATTAACACCAGCTGTCTTAGGCTTTACAACTGTTGTCTTAGGTGTAACAGAGAAGTTGCTGCCAATCTTGTTCGCATTATTGTTAGCCTGATCAAGTCCTGTTGCAATAACGGTAATGGTACAAGAATCTGTCATACTCTCATCATACTTAGCACCAAAGATAACATTTACATCTTCTCCGGTTAATTCCTGAACATAGCTTGCTGCATCATTTGCATCAAAGATTGAAATATCACCGGATACATTAAGGATAACGTCTGTTGCACTATTAATGGTTGTCTCTAACAATGGAGATTCAACAGCCATCTTAATAGCATCTGCTGCCTTCTCTTCACCCTTACCAAATCCAATACCAATATGTGCAATACCCTTGTCCTTCATAACAGTCTGTACATCTGCAAAGTCAAGGTTAATAACAGCCGGTACATTAATCAAGTCTGTAATACCCTGTACTGCCTGCTGCAATACTTCATCTGCCTTTCTTAAGGCATCCGGCATGGTTGTCCTTCTGTCAACGATTTCCAAAAGCTTGTCATTCGGAATCACAATTAAAGTATCCACATGTCCCTTAAGCTTCTCGATACCGCCTAATGCATTGGTCATACGTGTTCTTGCTTCAAAACGGAAAGGCTTGGTTACAACGCCTACGGTAAGAATTCCCATCTCCTTAGCAATTGCTGCTACAATCGGAGCTGCTCCCGTACCGGTTCCGCCTCCCATACCACATGTTACAAATACCATATCAGCGCCTTTTAATGCTGCCTGTATATCTTCAGAACTCTCTTCGGCTGCCTTCTCACCTACTTCCGGTTTCGCACCCGCACCAAGTCCCTTGGTTAACTTCTCACCGATTTGTAATAATTTCGGTGCCTTACAAAGTTGTAAAGCCTGCTTATCGGTATTCACACCAATAAACTCAACACCTGTAATGTTCTCATCTATCATTCTATTAACCGCATTATTACCTGCACCACCGACACCTACAACAATAATTCTTGCTGCTGCATCTGTTTCATTTGACTTAATCTCGAGCAAGTTTCCTTCCTCCTTCACAATTCCTTATAAATTCCATCTAATCTATCATATAATTTTTTTCGCAATTTATCAACCACTTTTTAAGATTTTATGTTACTCTTTTTCAAATGTTATGTTATTCTTGTCCGAAGTATAGTTTTGCAGGTACAGTGTCCCGCGTTCCCCCTCTAAAGACGGCAGAATAAACGGAAGCTGCATCAGCTTTTCGTCCAGATTTTCCGGTTTTCCTATGTCAACCTTTACCGTCCCGTACCCCAGTGTAACCCGGTAGTCGGCGTCAAACTGAATCTTCTCACAGACGACCTCGTATTTACTAAGCAGCTTCGTAATCGTCAGGATATCCTGAAAAACGGAATCATTTTCCACAGGAAGCTTCTCGTATAACACAATATGGTCAAATGTAAGTCCCGTAACCTGCGGAATGCCGATTGTCGGCACCTTTGCCGCCTCGATTACGATGCCGTCATTATCAAAGTACATATATCTTCCCAGGTATTCCACATAGCCTGCCAACGATTTTTCATATACCATAATCTTAATCGTATCATTCGAGGTTACGGTCACGTCCATCGTCTCGATAAAGGGAATGTCCTCTATTTCCTTATCCTTATATTTCAGGGACAGATACAGCGAATTATCACCAAAATATCCGGTCATTACCATATCCTGTATCTCTTTTGCCGTGTAATGCTTGTTGCCCTCAACAATCACATGCCTTACTTCATAATGAATCAGAAGGAAATATATGACAGCCAGCAATACCATAACACTGCTGAGTATCATAATCAGGCGAATCTTCAGTTGTAAATGCGGTATGCCGTTTTCGTCTTTTCTCATATATTCCCTTTCCCTGTCATACTAGCCGGATATCGTAATCTGCGCCCCAAGCGCACGCAAATCCCTTACAATATCCTCATATCCCCTTTTAATATACTCTATATCCGTAACTGTGGTAATCCCATCCGCACATAAGCCTGCCACCACCAGCGCCGCTCCGCCGCGGAGCTCTCTTGCCCTTACCCTGCAGCCGGTGAGCACTGCACTGCCGCAGACCCGCACACAGTCATTTTTTTCCGATATGCATGCTCCCATTTTTTGCAGCTCCCGGACAATTTTAAATCGTCCCGAAAAAATCGTTTCCTTCAGAACAAGCTCACCCTGAGAAACCACAGCCGCAGCAAGCAGAAGTGACTGCAAATCTGTCGGAAAACCGGGATAAACCTCAGTTTCGATAAACGCAGGATTCCTGCTTCTGCCCTCTGCACTGATTTCTATTTCCTGCGCATCACGGCTTACACAAAGCCTTCCGCCCATATCATTTAACACACAAAGCACCCGATGCAAATGTCCGACCGGCGCATGCTCTATACAGATATTTCCTCCGGTTGCCAGAGCTGCAAACAAATAGGTTCCCGCCACAATCCGGTCCGGTATCATCTCAAACTCAACCGGATGAAGCTCCCTTACACCGCGCACAAAGAGCCTGTTCGTACCGATACCCTCAATATCCGCACCTGCAAGCCGCAAAAAATGGCACAGCGCATCTATCTCCGGCTCGCATGCCGCATTATGAATACAGGTCTCTCCCTCAGCAAGCACAGATGCTAACAGGACATTCTGCGTGGCTCCCACACTCTGAAACGGAAATACCAGCTTGATCCCCCGAAGTCCTCTGCTTGTAGCGTGCAATAGCTCTTCTTCCATACAAATCTCTGCGCCTAACGCTTTTAAACCGCGAAGATGCAGGTCAATCGGTCGGTCGCCTATCACGCAGCCACCGGGATAATCCAGGGCAACCTCGCCCACCCGTCCAAGCATCGCTCCCATCAAAATCACCGAGGAGCGCATCCTTCTTACATATTCTCCGGGCAGCCTGTACTCCCTGATATGCGTAGCATCCACAATCACGGTACTCCCCCGTCGTTCCACCGGACAACCCGCGTGTTCCAGAAGCTTTATCATATATGACACATCCGTAATCCTCGGACAATTATGCAGGATACACCTGCCCGGAATCAGCAGACACGCCGCCAAAACAGGTAAGGTTGCATTCTTGGAGCCCTGAATCCTTACCCGTCCGTGCAGTGATGTTCTGCCCTTAATTCGTATCATATCATCTGTTTTTGCATTCGTATCCTGCCATGTTATATCTGTCATAACGCCACACCATATACTAGGATATTAGCACATTATATGTATGACGTTTTGTCTACTATTCCTTGCCGTTACGTACTTCTTACACTCTTGCTGACATTCAGCACAATGCCGATTTCTCCAAGCAAGAATACAACGGAGGTACCTCCGTAACTGATAAACGGCAGTGAAATACCGGTATTCGGTATCGTATTGGTCACAACAGCAATATTCAAGATTACCTGTATCGCATAATGCGCCATAATACCAACCACCAGCAGTGCGCCAAATAAGTCCACCGTATTATTGGCAATGACCATGCAGCACCAGATTAAAATAATAAACAACAGGATAATCGCAATCGCGCCAAAAAGTCCAAGCTCCTCACAGATAATAGAAAAAATCATATCGTTCTGCGACTCCGGCAAAAATCCTCTCTTCTGCATGCTCTGTCCCAATCCCTTGCCCCAGATACCGCCGGAGCCAATGGCATATAACGCCTGCAGGGTCTGAAATGCGCTGTCGGTACTGTACGCCTCCGGTTCAAGCCACGCCCTGATTCTCTGCATACGAAATTCTCCGGTAGCATCCGTATTCACCGCATAGTAAACGATGCCCGCAACCGCCGCCAGCGCAACGCCCCCAAGTGCCACAAACTGCTTGTAATCCGGCACGGCAACAAACAGCATCGCAACTGCAATACCAAATACAATAATCGCCGAGCTCATATTATTGGTAATCAGCCACAGCATCAAAGCCAGAATCGCAGGTGGCAACAGCACGAACAGCAGTCCCTGCGGTGTCTTAAGCCTTTTTCCCAGCTTCGTAATAATGCTCGCTTCATAAACAATCACGCCAATCTTTACAAGCTCTGCCGACTGCATGGTTGTAAAACCGAGATTAATCCATCTGGTAGCGCCGTTGTTTTCCACTCCCAATGGCGTTAAAACCAACAAAATAACAACAACCGAAGCCACTAAGGCTATCGCATCGCATCGTTTCCAAAACTGATACGGCACCTTCGATGCAGCAAACAGTGCCAAAAAACCTACCAATGTGGAGCCCATTTGTCTTTTCAAAAAATGGGCTGAATCTCCATAATCAATTCCCGCATCATAGGAGCTGGTCGAATAAATCATCAACAGACCAAAGCCTACCAAAAACAGTACCACTGTCAATAATACATAGTCAAAATTATGTCGTTCCTTTTTTCTCTTTTTCCCAGTTGTCTGACGTTCTGACACCTTATCACTCCCCAAGCTTATTCACATATTCCTTAAACATTTTGCCCCTTACCTCATAGTTCGGGAACATTCCCCAGCTCGCACACGCAGGAGAAAGCAATACCGCATCTCCTGATACAGCCTCTCTGACACAGATATCAAGTGCCTCTTCAAAGCTGTCTGCAAATACAATCTGTTCAAATCCGTTTCGTCTTGCACATTCTGCAATTTTTTCCCTTGTCTGCCCGATTAAAACGAGCAGCTTAACCTTTCCGTCAAAGCTCTGAATCCAGTCATCATACTCGCTTCCCTTGTCATAGCCTCCGCCCAGAAGAATGGTCGGCTTATCCATGGCCTTGATTCCCTGAATCGCCGCATCGGTATTGGTCGCCTTGGAATCATTGTAATACACAACGCCCTTTTTCGTTGCCACATATTCAATACGGTGCTCAACCGCAACAAAGCGCTTCACCGTTGCAAGGATGTTCTCCATCGGCACACCTGCATGCATACTGATACCGATTGCCGCCATGACATTCTCGATATTACAGATTCCCACCAGATTCATATCTGTTTTCACATTCATCAGACGTGTTGCCTTGCCATCCTTTGCAAGGTAAATATCCTCACCCTCAAGGTAGAGACCGTTTTCGAGTCTTCTTGCCGAAGAGAAAAAGACAACCTGTGCCGGGCAACGTCCGCCAAAGTCTCTTGTGTACTCATTCTCGTAATTCAGCACACAGAAGTCGTCCTTTGTCTGGTTTAAGGTAACTGCCTCCTTGGCTGCCACATAATTCTCCATTGTATGATGTCTGTTCAAATGATCCGGTGTAATATTCAAAATCGCAGATACCTGCGGATGAAAATGCTCAATTGTCTCTAGCTGGAAGCTTGATATCTCCGCTACGGAAACGGTTTTCTCATTCATCAGAGGCGCCGCCTGCGTATACGGATTACCGATATTTCCGACAATATATACGCTATCATAATATTCCTGCATTATCTGGCCTACAAGAGAGGTCGTTGTGGTCTTGCCGTTTGTACCCGTAATGGCAAGCACTCTGCCCTTGGCATAATGATAGGCAAGCTCAATCTCGCCCCATACAGGAATATATCTTTCCTTCATCATCAGTACAAAGTCCGCATCCGTCGGTACGCCCGGGCTTAATACTGCCAGTGCAATATCGTTAAGAAGCTCTGCCGTAAACGCTCCGAGTATAATCTCTGCCCGGCTTCCCGGCTTAAGCTTTTCTCTTACCGTGCTCTCCTCTACTGCTGTATTTCCATCGTAAATCACAGGAATCGCGCCGTTATTCTCCAGGAGCCCTGCTGAACCGATGCCGCTGATTCCCGTACCTACTACCATTACCCTTTTATCTCTTAAATTAATCATTCTCAACCTCTTTTCAAGCCTTGTTTAAGCTTCGCAGTCGCTTATTTTTGTTGCGATACGGTTACATTATAATCCATATTACGTAAATAAGGAAGAATATTTTCAAAAAGTTGTCGTACGATGGGGGCTGCGATTTGACCGCCGTAGTATTGGCCTTGCGGTGTGTCGATAATAGCAAGTGCCATGACCTGCGGATCATCGGCCGGCGCAAAGCCCAGAAAGGAAGCGATATATCTTCCCGTACCTCTTGGCAGTGTCTGGCTGGTCGCCGTCTTGCCGCCCACGCGAAAGCCCTCTACATAGCCGTTTTTGCCACCACCGTTTTCCACAACCTGCTCTAACATGTACTTCATCGTTTCCGTCGTTTGCCCGGAAACAATTTCCTCTGTGACAGGATATTCAAATTCCTCAATGATATCCCTCTCCTCATTCATTACACGCACGCCAAAGTGCGGGGTCACCACGTTACCTCCGTTAATAATACCCGCTACGGTTGCCATCAGTCTGACCGGCGTAATCTGAAAGGACTGGCCAAAGGAAATCGTTGCAAGTTCCACCGGACCAATGTTATCCAATTTATGCATAATGGTTGCCGCCTCACCCGGCAGGTCAATTCCTGTTTTCTGTTTCATGCAGAACTGTTCAAAATAGCTATAATACCTTTCTGCTCCCAGCCTGAGTCCAAGACTGACAAACACAGGATTGCAGGAATTCATGGTGGCCTCCACAAAGCTCTCCTGCCCATGCCCTCCTGCCTTATGACACCTGATTTTTCTGTCATCTACAATAATGTAGCCCGGACAGCTAAAGCCCTCCTCCGGCTTTACAACCTCTGCCTCCAGTCCTGCTGCCGCCGTGATGATTTTAAAAATGGAACCCGGCTCATAGGTATCGTTGATACAGCCGTTTCTCCACATGCTGTTTAACAGATTCTGTTCCTCTTCGTCGGTGGTACAGGCTGCCGCCTCAGCTTCCAGCTCCGGAATCCATGTAAAGGGCTCATTCAGATTGAACTCCGGTACATCTGTCATGGCAAGGATTTCTCCGTTTTTTACATTCATAACAATAATAGATACGCCTGCCGCCTTTTTTGTTTCGTATGCCTGCTTAGCAAGCTGTGTTGCATATTTCTGGATATTCACATCCAGGCTGACATAGAGGTCATTACCGGCAACCGGCTCTTTTCTTTTTTCTCCCATGCCCTCCTGCTCGATGCCCTTCGCATCTGTCAGCGTCAGAATCTGCCCCTTCTGTCCAGTCAGGTACTCCTCATACTCCACCTCAAGTCCAATGATTCCCTGATTGTCACCACCGGTAAAGCCAAGCACCTTGGACGCTAAGTCACCATACGGATAATAACGTTTGTAATCCTCGTCTACCTTAACGCCCGCAAGGTCAAGATTCCTTATCCTGTCTCCCGTTTCCTTGTCGACATTACTCTTAATACGCTCGCGTGCCGTATACTTTTCCACTCTTTTCCTGACGTATTCCTCCGACAGGCCAAGCTCTCTGCACAGTGCCTCAATCACCAATTCCTGCTCCTCAATCTGACTGTGAATTACCGATATCGTACAAACCGTGCGGTTATCCGCAAGCACTGTTCCCGTTGCATCAATAATCCTTCCTCTTGCCGCCTTGATATCTCTTTCCCTCTCATGCAATACATCGGCAAGCTCCGTGTAATGCGCCGACTGAAAAATCATCAGATACCCCAGTCTCCCTGTCAGCGCCAGAAGAATCACGATACAAAGAATACACATGACAAAGGTTTTCTTTTTTTGAGTCGTTTTATTTCTTGCCATAAAAAACCCCAAAGTGAACTTACTATTATTTTATTAGAGAAAGAATACACTTATGACGGGAAATAGGGGAAGGGGATGGAAGCGAAGGCTATTGTGTTTCAGGACTTGCTACTATCCCTCATCCGTCCCCTTATCCTTTATTAATCTTCTAAGCAACAGCACTATCAACGTTTGGATATATGGAACAATCAACATTACGAAAACAGCTATTTCTAATAATGCAATTAACATAGCCTGCCCCGCTGCCGCTCCCAATTCATTTGAAAACTCCCTGTTGTCACTCATTGCCATAATTAGCAGCACCGCAAGAAATGCTAACATCAAAATTACCGCTAAAAGCACAATATAATATAGAATACGCAAATAACGATTTGAAACAGTATCGCCCAGACATATCATTTTTTACTTATAGGTGTTGCCAAAAAACTTGTAATCAATGCTACAACCACAAAAAGCGTAGTAGCAACCTGTATGACCGAGATATCCTCATTATGAAAAGTAATTAAGCTAGTTATAATTGTCAGGATAAACATTATTATCCTTGAAAGTGTATAATATTTTTTCATAAATAGACCTCTCTTTTATCAAATTCCCGGTATAATTGCGTTAATAAATGTATAACCCTCCAAATAATGCTTAGGCACAGCCGCCATATGGAAAAAACCTCCTATCATCTCACCAACAGTACTCCTCGCGCCAAGACAATAGCTATCTTCATCTATCCTTATCACCTTGCCGCATAGTAAATCCAATCAGCATCCTCGTAAAGTAACTCATATTCCACTTCATGCGCTTCCAAATAGGTAGCCAGTTCTACATTGGCAGTAGATATCAGGAAAGCATCAAACCCATACTTAGCCAGAAGTTGCTCAAGCCTCCCATATTCCTCCAGATTTTTCGGACTTGTAATCGCTAAATAATCTTCAAAAACATTTTTTTGTTTAAACGGCTCATATCTACCATCCACAAATACCTCTACATCATGATTCAGTAAATAACCACCCACATCATAATAATTGCAAAGCTTCTCAGGATTATCACTTTGCACGGTTTCCAAAAGTTCATCCGGTAGTACTTTATTTTTCTCAATGCTTTCGTAATCCGCTGTCACCAAAGCAAACGCCATATACAACACACAAGCGCCGCCTGCCGCCAGCAATACCAGATTATTCACCAATAGCATGTCTTTCTTCGGTTTCTCCGTTTTTGGTTTCGAAAACGGAGAAGATAATCGAAAAGCGTAAGGCATAATCAGGCAAGTCTGCACAACCGTCAGATAAGCATAAAATCTTGCACTGCGCAAGAACAGAATGATATACAGAAAAAACAAGGCAACATCATGCGCCTTAATACTTCCCCGATACTGAATTAACGCTACCAAGCCAAAAAGCATCGGCAAAATCTGTAAAAATAAAACAATTAAATTCTTCGCATCCGGCGCCGCCCACTCTGTAATAATGGACACCATTAAACTATCCTGCATATTTTCATACGGATACAACAGCATCTCATACCCGTATGGATTCACAAGTATCGCAACTACCGTCAGCACCAGCACGATGACACAATGGATTATCCAACTCTTTTTCGCTTTTTCAAAGCGAATCATGCCTATATCCCAATTGAACATATTGCAGATTAAATATACGAAAATAGTAACATAGGACAACATCGATGTTCCCCCATGAATATTAACCCACAGCACTGCAATAATCGGTAAAAAATACAACCATTTTTCATGTCCTTGCACAGACTTGGTCAAAATCAACAGGTACACGGCTATAAACAATGCTGATATATACTGTGGGCGCGCAGTCATTGACAATGCATAGATACTAAACTGCAACATCAGTACTATTTCCCAATATAACATTGGCGGATTCACATCATATTTCCATAATCCTGCCTGATACAGGCATAAAAACAAAGTCACTAGAAACAAGAGCATGCAAACGCGTATAACCGAATCCATTCCCAGCCTCGTCACCAGATAGATAATCCAACCAAACAGCCACTCATGTGCTTTCCACTTATCCTCCGCCAGATACCAGCTGCCATAGCACCTGTCAATAAACCCATTGCTGCTTACCCATTCTCCAACCTTAATATGCCAAAAAGCATCATTCATAGTCAATTGCACACTAATAAACAGTACACCGATTGCACCAATCAGCAAGCCTGTCAATATCCCTATATATCCCGTCAAATCTTTCCTTTTTAATACATCCATACACTAATCCTCTAATAAAAAAAGTATCCTATTGAATACAGCACCGTTGCCAACAGCGTAATCACAAAGGAACAAATAAATATAATATCCTTTTCCCGCTCCTTCAAAAAATCGGTAAACAAATACACCGGAAACAACGAGTAATAATATCTGTAAAAACTGGTAGTCGGCGCATGTTCAAAAGGTTTCCTTATCGATGTGTTAATCGCATACATGGCAAACACCATATACCCCAACATAACCATTGCATCTGCTGCATTATATTCCCGCCTCAGGCAAGCTTTCACACAGCAAAATGCCTCATATAAGATAATGCCTACAACAATTAAGGTTACAATCTCATTCACTCTATAGACTAAATGTAAATCCGTACCACCGTAAAAAATCAATTGCAATTGTATCACGAACTCCTCCACAGGATTCGTCTTAATCCTCTCCCAGTATTCATACTGGCAGTCCATAAATAACTTCCAGTTTCCAAATGCAAGCTGTAAATACACCGGATACATACAACTAAGCAGCGTTGCCGGAATAAAAGTCTTAATAATGTCCTTAATGCCAAGTTGTCTACGATACCATAAATAACACATTCCTATAAACACTGCAAAAAACAGCATCGCTCCTATACTCTTTGTTGCCACTCCAAGCCCAAGGACAATTCCCAACAAATAACCAAATCTTCGTTTTACAAATAAATAATAAGCCAGCAAAGTTAGGAAAAAGAGCAATGTCTCCGTATAAAGTGTGAATGAAAAAAAGCTTACCGGCAAAAAAGCAAAATATTCCGCCGCAAACCGATTGTTATTGCCGGCCAATTCCTCCAACAGAAACATCGATACCAACACCAATAACTGATTCAAGAGAACGACTCCCCCTTGCCCAATCAACCGAATCAATAACGGAATTACAGGGAAAAACGCAGTTTGCCATTCCAAAACATAACCATTTTGTGCAATTGACATATAGTGCTCATTATCCCATAACGTACATATATCCGTAATTGATGACCCGCCGGCGTAGATAATGCACAAAAATGTAATTCTTGTTAATATATATATAAGTAAAATTCTTTTCTTTCTCATAAGCATCTCCCAATAACGTTTATAAACGCAAAAAGGTTGCACAAACCACTTGCGTAATCTATGCAACCATTTATAAACCTAACGATTTATTCTATTTTACACTGCTTTTTTACTTCCCCTAATCAGTTGCTCTCTCAACAAAGTATATTACTAAGTTATAAATAAATCAATGTTTCCTTTATTCGTTTTAATCATACTCATCTATCTCAACTTCTGTGCGGCTATCTATCCAAGCACATTTTAGCAATTCTTCCCGCAAATCATTGGCAAGTATCTGCAATCTTGCGTATTCACGTTCTTCTCCTTCTGCTTTTACATATTCCAATACCTGTATCTTATTTTTTGATTCTCCAAGCGTAAAGGAATGATATTCAAACCGAAAGTTTTCTTCGTCCGAATCACATACTGCCAACCTTGCTCCCAAATCAATACATTCTCCATCGTAAAAATAGTTGATGGAAATATGAAACAGAAAGTCACCTTCTTTCTCTTTCATTTCCTCACTACTAATTCTCAACTCTTCCGTTAAATCTATAAGCATACTCGCTCTACCTCCTTTACCTCTGTAAATGTAACACCTGTAAACAGGTTCTTCTCTACATACTCTTTAAACTCCGTCGACACAAATATTTCTGTTACTCGAGTCCTATTTCTAATCGTAGTTTTAAAAATAGGAATTCCTTGTATTTTTTCCGGAATAAACGAAAATTTTTCAACAGTTCTGCCGGTTGCTGACTTTCCCAATACCGCATTCTCATTATCCACTGCATCTATAATGGTCACTACATTCATCAGATAAAATGTTGCATCCCCACATTTCAAGGGAACAAACTCAACAAAACCATCTAGTAACTCTTCCAAGCAGGCCTTTGTCTTCTCGTTTGTCACTATCAATCCTTCACCTGCCCAACAATGTGCAAAATCACGCACTTTCATTCCGCCTGTAGAGAATATTTCTACATTATCATACTTGCCATTGAATGTTTCTCCCTCACTGTTCTTATCGGAAAAATCCCTAAAAAAGGGCTTATCCATATAATTCTTCAACTGATATGACTTATTAACCTCAGACAAATCTGCCTTAATTCTCCATACTTTCATTCTACTTTTCTCCTTCTATTTCTTGGGGTCATTTAACTGTAAGGTACCATTCAGTAACTCCTCACGTATACTGTTCAATTCCTTAATAATTGCATCCTTCGTACCATATTCCTTATCTGCCTCTAAAATTCTACTATTTATTGTTGTCGCATAACTTTCACCATGATTACCGATATGTAAAGTGGTATTTCCTGTATATTTATTTTTTTCCATTGGTAAAAACACACCATTTGCTGCAGAATTATAATCTATGTCATATTTATCCAATATATCTCTTGCCCGGGATGTCCTTGGATCATTCCATGGAACGATATGATGTGCAGCAAACCTATAGGGGGGACTTGATACCCCGGCATCATAAAGTTCTTCTTTTAATATCTTAGATTCAGTATATGATTCTGCATACGTACCTTCTACGGTTGTCCGATCACTTACTTTCTCTGCATACTCTAGAGAACTTGTAACCTTAGGCCCACCTGGCGGCGCGCCACCTGCTACGGCCTCGCTTGGATCATAAGTCCTACCATTTACAAAATCATCGACTTTGCCGTAGACTTCATTTATCGTTGCGACGAATTTTTCGCCGCTTTTGCTGCGTTCGGCGTAGTCGACTGCCATGTCGACGGTTCGGATGAATTCCGAGGTGTCGGTTACAGGGGCTTCCTCGCGTGATGTCATCTTGAGGGTTGCTATTTCGCCGCCACCCAGGACTCCGATTGGCATCTTTAGGTCGTAGGATACCTCTACCTCATAGGTTTGGTAGACGATGTAGTTATTGACTTCATGCTTTTTGACGGTTATGCATGACGGCTCCATCTTGTCGAAAAAGCCGGTTTGCGATAACCTGCCTATGAGGTCATTTTTTTCAGCAGTGCCTGCTGCTCCCGATTTGCCGTCACTAAATATGTTTATGTATCGGTACAGTTCACCGGTTACTGTATGCTCCGAGGCTTTGGTAGGAATGGTGTCCTGTTCAAACTCATCCAGGTGCGGGTCAGCATATAATGCCGCGTAGCGGATAGCCTCCTTGGATACCTCGCTGTCTATGCTCGCTTTCAGGTAGTACATGTTTCCCATGTACAAAAGGAACATGATTACAAAGAATATGACCGGGTAGACCAGTGTCGACTCGACTACCAGCGAACCTTTTTCTCTGCTCCACTTTTTCCTGATGTTTTCCGTAAAGCCTGCTATTTTTTCCTTAAATTTCATGTTATGTCTCATCTTTTGTCTGGTATTTTTTGTAACTATTGGTTGCCTTTCATGGATTCCCATGGTTATTTCACCTCAGTTTCGGGGGTGAATACTTTCCAGTTGTTGGTATCCGTTGCGGCATCAGGACCTACTACCAGCTTACCGTTCGGATATGCCCATACGGTATCACCGGGAGCCAGTACATTTACATCGAGTTCATTTGCCACCTTCTGGGCTATGCCGCTTGTATCGGAACCGGCTCCGCACGAGATTAGTCTGACGTCGGTTCCGTCATAGCCTCGCTGATCCAGCCATGTATGCAGATCTGATGCGGTTACCTCCTTCCATTCGCCGTTTACCATTACCTCCATGTTGCTTCCGGAGGCGTGGATGATGACATCCACATAGCCTGACTTAGGCTTTGCCTTGGCTGCATATTCACCGAATTTTTCACCATCTCCGGCTCCTACATTGATAAACTTGCCGGATGCGGCATCTGCCGGTATATAATCGCTGTCCGGACCTGCCAGAGCCTTTGCTCCCCATGCCTTGGTATGGGCAGTCTGTACGATGCTGAAGCTGTACTCGTTATTCAGCAGTTTTATGATTTCCAGCTTGTATTTACAGATGAGCTGGATATCATCGGTTCCGTTTAAAAACAGTGCCGAATTGTAGGTATTCAGACCCTTTTTGCCATCTGTTACGCCCAGCTTTCTCAGATATGCATCTGCGTTTACTCCGTCCTCCGGGCACAGATGCTTCTGCATCAGTCCCTTAGTCAGTGCTCCTCCCAGCAAGCCTTTTAACGCTTCATAACCTTCGTTTCCACAAATCTTGAGAATGGACATAACCCACGCCTTTTTGTCCTTGGCGTTTGCTATGTTGGTTGCCACCTCTTCCATTTTTTCCATGGAGTTTTCCACGGTCACGAATACCTCTGACGGTTCGTTTACTCCCTTTGCCATTCCTACTACGCTGTTGATGGTTTCAAACACTGCATCCTCTGCCTTGGTCACGTCGGACTTGACGGCTTCGGTTTCCTCATTCAGCGTGGCCTGTACTTCATTTAAGCCGGTCAGGCTGTAGAAATAGGTATACTGTGATATCTCCTTGGCGGTCTGGTTCAGGGCGATTCCTATCTTTGCCTGTGCGATGCAGATGTTAACAAAATTCAGCATCAAGACAATTACAAACATAAAAAAGGTCACTGACAGGGTGGCTTCAATAACTACTGCCCCCTTTTCTTCTGTCAGCTTGTGATTTTTTCTTTTCATAAGTTATTTCCTGTGTTATCTGCTGTCCGGCAGTACTCTGCCTAAACTGCTTACACCCACCACAGCCCGTTGGGCTATGGTTGGATGGTTTTTCTTACTTTCTGATTTCTATTGTGTTACGCAGGGAACTCCGTTCTCTGCTGCCCAGGTTTCTGCATAGCTACCTGCCGGGGTGTAGATGGTTACGTTTTCACTTCCGCGGAAAGGATTTTCAATCGATGTTACAGAGGAAGGGATGGTGATGCTTTCCAGCATAGCACAGTTTCTAAAGGTTCCTTTTTCAATTACCTCTACGCCTTCTTCTATCGTAACTGTTTTTAAATAATCGCATCCTCTAAATGCATCCAATTCAATAACCTTAATATTTCCCGGAATAACCAACTCACTCATATTAGTATGTGAAAATGCACCTACTCCTGTTTTTTCCAGCCCGCTTGGAAGAATTAATTCTGTAAATTTACACTCAGAAAAAGCACACTCACCCAGTTGTTTCAACGTGCTTGGTAAATCAATCTCATAATAATTCGGTCCCACAAACGCATATGTATCTATTTTTTCTATATTATTACTCATAGTAACATCATCCAGTGCATCACAGTTCATAAACGCTCCATATCCTATCTCTACCACTGTATCCGGAATTACTATGGATTTAAGCTGTCCCTCATTTAAGAAGGCTTCTTTTCCGATTTCTGTTATCTTCATCCCCCTTACTTCCTCAGGAATAATGATATGCTCTGCTTCTCCTTCATATCGGGTCAGAATTGCTGTTCCGTCATCCTGCGGTGCGATTACCATCTCTTCCTCTGTTAAGGTTACCGCTTCCGCTGTTGGGGTGCTTTCCTCTTTGATTTCCGTTACGGACTCTGTTCCCTTTTCTCCTTCCAGCGCAACCTCAGTATCCTGTGCCTGTGTTTGCTCTGTTGTTACTGTGGTATCCGCAGACTTAGTCATATCTGCCTGCTCCTTGCTGCCGCATCCTGTTAACAGCATACATGTCATTCCTGTCATTACCAATCCTTTTAACATCTTGTTTTTCATTTCTGTCTCCCTTTCTGTGGTCATTTATGTTATTTTATTGCTTTTTTAATAGCCTCTTACTGCTTCACTGTGCAGCATGTTCCAGGCTGCATCCTCCGGTACCTCAATACCGCACATCTTTGCGTAGGGCAGTTCCATCATCAGTGGCTTTATCCGAACATCCGCCTCAATGCTGAAATAGGTAATTGCCTTTTCAAGCTGATATTCTCCGAGCTCCGGATAGTTCTCTATCATATTCAACTGTATAACATCCGCTGTCCTCTTATAGATGGGGTCCTCATCCGCACACAGGGCGATAAAGAGATAGACGCTTAGGTAGTCACTATAGGAAAATGGGGCATCGGAACTGGTAATGCTTCTTTCCCAAACAGACATGTTGTTGGTTACATAGTCCGTTGCATTATCCTTCAGTGCCTGCATCATCCCCGTTTCATCTAGTGTTAATTCAATAAAAAGCTGATTCTCCGCATCGCTCTTATAAAATGCTACCGGTAATCCTGCCTTTAAATAATTCATATCCGCTGCCGACTCTGCCGCACAGACTCCTAAACAGATGATTAACTTCACCAGCGGTGCCGGAATAATACCCTGTGTTGCTCCTGATATAGCTCCTGAAATTTTAGTAACATCCGTATCCGACCAATACACCTGCAATACCGGTCCAAAGTTCAGTGCAAATCTCGTCGTTGCCATCGTCAGATATAACTTATCCTTGCTTTCCTTATAGCCATCTCCGTACAGGATGTATTCTACTTCATTGCCGTAGGATATGCAGTGCTCCTTGTCCAGCATCTTGTTGGTCAGGGTCTTGTTCAGGGTAAACGACTTCTTGGTGTTCCACCAGTCACCTTCCTGTGTACTTGGGTCCTTCATTAACAGATCATCATAATAAGTCCCTGCATTGGCAGGCTTAATCCGGTTTCCATCCGACATCTTGTAGATATCGTCTGCATTGGAGCCGCCGCCCAGCATCTCATAGAGTCCCTCCAGTGCACTGGTATCGTAGCTGAACATATTCATGATGTACATGGTTGCGTACAGGTTCTCCATTCCGGCACTTGCCAGATCGGTAAAGTCAAGCTTGTCAAATATCTTTCCTGAGCTTTCCTGTGTACTCTTCAGCTGTTCCTCCAGCGCGTTGTCTTTACTGTAATCAGGCTTTGACTGGTTGAATCTTGGGTCTGTATTCACAGTACCTCCACCGGAAGGCAGGTTTGATCCCGTTATATCAACGTTTTCATAGTACACTTTTTCATAGCCCTTCATATCTTGCACCGTTTCCGCCAGCCTGTTCATCATCTTTTTCAGCTGTGTGAGCATGCTTAAATTGGCTGTCAGTTCATCAAGGTCAGTCGGGAATTTCTCATGGAACCATCTGTCCAGCTTGGTACAGTTACCATCAGACGAAGGTGTGGCATTGTGCAGAGTCGGATTATTTCCTGCTTTTCCATCCGATACCGCTACCAGTTCAGCAAATTTATTCTCGCTTTCCCAGGTTTCCTCTATATACTTGTCCAGCTCGCTCTGTGTTACGTGTACAGGTTTCAACTCTATGGCCGGTTTGCCACTTGGGGTTGCATTAGCCGCCTCGTCAAATCCATTCACCGAAGTGATTTTAGAATCTTTGCTAAAAATTGCTTTTCCACGGTACTTGATACTTGCCATAACATCGAGATAGGACTGTATCAGCTGTTCGGTATTCTCCAGTCGTTTTGTAAACTCTTCCACATCTGATTCTCTAATATTGGTCGCTTCATTCTCCCTTTCGCCTTTTACATCCGCGATTTGTTCCGAATCCTTCAGTATAATATCACTGTCATCGACATAACCAATATTGTTATCTACGGATGTTTCCCAATCATCAAACGCTTCAGCATATTCTCTAACAAGCGTTTTGAGCTTTGGCAGGTTTTTAGCATCCAGCAGCTCCTTGATTTTATTCTGTGTTTCTACCAATACTGCATATTCCTGTTCCAGTGCCGTAAGGGCTGCTGCTATTTCTGCATCCGCCTCGGTTCTTACTACATTGTCCGTGGCTCCTGCTGTCAGCGCTTCTTTGGAGTATTTCTCCATTCGCTTCGATATTCCATGAATTCTCTCGTTTTTATAATCCGTTACCGCTCCTGCCATATTCTCCGTGTCGGTATAGGCCTTCTCTATGGTTCGTCCGTCACCAAAACCGTCTGTTTTTATATCATAGGTCTTGGTTACATCCTCTTTATAGGTTTCCACTTTTGTCGTCATTTTAGGAATACCGGTCTTCTCGTCTATAACCTCTTTACCATCTTCGTCCAGAACCTTTACGGTTACGGTTCTTGTTCTGTCTTCCTGCACAACATAGGTTCCATCCGCACGATTATTATAATAACGTGACATTTTCTTCCTCGATTTATGGAAATCAATCAATGCCGTTACATATTTTTCATATACATCGCCTTTATCTGCAAATAACTTCTCCAGCTGCACCCAGTACTGATTCTTGTTTATCACAGCTTCCTCATAGTCTTCAAACTCAACTTCATTCAGTGCATTATTCAGGTTTGTTAAGGCTGTTCCATAGGTAGCTCTGGCTGTATTACAGTCTTTGATTGCATTAATAACAGCGCTTTTTGACAGGTTACTTCCTGACGCTTCCAGGTTTGTACTATTCATCCTGGTTTCCACCGATTGGAACTGGTCATAGTCTTTCGTGTTTGCCCAGTTTGACACATACTTTCGGTGCAGTTCCTTGTAATCCGCTATCAGTCCCTTGGTATCATCTACTGCTCCCATGTCCGTTTTCACGGTCGTCTCCAGATACGTCTGGTCCAGACCCTTGTCCGTTACGTATTCTTCGTACTTAACTAACAATTTATATACATCCAATGCATGTTCCATCAGTTCATTTTCTTTGTTATAGTATGTCAGCTTATTATTCTGTATCTCCATTTCAGCCGGCATTACTTCAATATGCTTCTGCACCTCGGTCAGCTTGCTGTACAGACCCTTTTTCCCGCTTGTGCTGGTCAGTAGGTTTATTGGTGCACGGTATTTCATAAACTCCACTATCTCTGACTTTATGACTGCCGCATTGGCAAGATTGGCACCTTCCACCGGTTCAATCGTTGCACTTGTTTTCTCCGTGTCTATCAGGAGAAAATCATTTATGGTTGCCTTACCCTTTACAATATCCATTATGTCTGTGGCAAACTCCTGCGCCAGTGTCGGGGTTACTCCCTGGGATACGATACATTCGGTAAAATATCCCTGTGCTACGTCGTAAAACTCATCCACATCCTGGCAGGATGCCATCAGCCCGTAATAGTCCGACAAATCTGTGTCATACCGGGTAAGTACGGTATTGACTGTCAGGTCCGTTGCCGAATCGGCAAGTCCTTTTGCCAGCTTTATCCTGCTTGCATCGATAAATATCGTTGTTATCGCTATCATAGGAACCAAGATAATGATAAGGAATACGGATACCGATCCTCTTGTCTTTATAAAAAAGTTCATAATACTCTCTCTTTTAATCTAAGTGGTACTGCTCTCTTAAAGGAGTGTATTTCCTAAAAAATAACTACCTTTAAGAGAGTATATTTTATAAATTCCTGACTATCCTTCGAATTCAGGATGGTATTTCTTTATTACTGTTTTATGAAAATCCGCGCCGGTAAAGCCTGTTGTTTCATACTCCCATAAAGTCATTCTTTCTATAAAATTCTCGCCTTGAGCATACTCATACTGGAAATTCACTTCAAAATGTCCTTCTGCATCTACTGTATATGTAAATACTTTAAAACGTTCAATTCCTGCTTCGGTAAAGATAGCGTATATTTCTTTTACTACTTTTGATGGTATATTCATACAAAACTGAAAAAATGCATCTGTTGAAAACTCTTCCTCTATATCGCCACTACGATGCCATTCCCCCTCTACGTCTTGGTATACAATCGCCGGATGATATTGCCAACAATCTATTTGATCATATTTTTCCGTCCATATCTTCACCTGCCTCCACTCTAGCGGAATTGCTTTTTTACACAATTCATAGATTTTTATATAACACTCATTTAATTTTTTTTCCATCATTTTTCCCTCTTAATACTTTCTAAAGAATACTGTAATGTAATAATCAGTTAATATCACATAAACAACACTATATCTCTTTAATTTTAACTAACATCAACTTGATACTTTACTTCGTAAGTTTATTCTAATAAAATAAACACAGTAAACATACATCTAAATTTCTATTAATTCACTTGGTTTTATTTCTTAAACGCATATTTAATTCTTACTCATTCAGTATTGGATCTGGTGTTATCTTTACTCCATCAATTACATAACTCACAATAAATCCCGCCGGTCGTTGCGAATCGCCTTCATAATAAGGACGTATATCTACCTCTACTGTCGAGCCATTGTTTTTTACTGCATTGGCCCATTCTTGCTCCATGGTGTACCATTCGCCGCCCGATCGGTTAACCTTGCTGTTCATGGCTACCAGATTGTCCAGGTCTCCTGAGCCACCAAATTGACTTGCTATTAAGTGCCCTCCGTCATCGGCCACTCCGCCCTCCGGAATATTACCGTTGCTTTTACAGACTCGGTCTTCACGACCTGCCATTCTCTGTGCATAGCTGTTTCTTTTTCCAGGGTTATCCATCTTAGCCTGGTCGATGGTTCCCGTTGCAGATATAATTCGACCTTGGCTGTCTGTCTTATATGTATATCCATTTACTTCATATGTAATATTCGGTTTGAGAACCTTCTGACCTTTGTCATTAGTTGTATACTGCGAGCCGTCACCAAGCACTGCTTCGCTGATTGTTTCCGCAGGTATGTTATTGATGTTATCGTTTACTGCAGCTGAATTCTCATCTACAGGGACACCACCGGCTACCGCTTCGTTTGGGTCATAAGTCTTACCATTTACAAATCCGTCGACTTTACCGTAGACTTCGTTTATGGTATTTACGAATTTTTCACCGCTTTTGCTGCGTTCGGCGTAGTCGACTGCCATGTCGACGGTTCGGATAAATTCCGAGGTGTCGGTTACGGTAGCTTCCTCTCGTGAATTCATCTTGAGGGTCGCTATTTCTCCGCCACCCAGGACTCCGATTGGCATCTTTAGGTCGTAGGATACTTCTACTTCATAGGTTTGGTAGACGATGTAGTTATTGACTTCGTGCTTTTTGACGGTTATGCACGACGGCTCCATCTTGTCGAAGAAACCGGTGTCTGAAAGCTTAGCTTTTAGGGCATTCTTTTGGGCCTCTGTTGCTTTTCCGTAACCGCCTACCTCCACAAAATTGACATACCGGTACAGGTGATCTGTTATCCCGTCTCCTGCCTTTATCTCCGTTGGGAAATCTTCTTCGAATGCGTCCAGGTTCGGGTCAGCATACAATGCTGCATAGCGGATGGCTTCCTGAGATACCACGCTGTCTATTTGTGCCTTCAGGTAATACATGTTTCCCATGTACAGTAGGAACATGATTACAAAGAATATGACCGGATAGACCAGTGTCGACTCGACTACCAGCGAACCTTTTTCTCTGCTCCACTTTTTCCTGAATCTTTCCGTAAAGCCTGCTATTTTTTCCTTAAATCTTAATTTTTGTCTCATTTATTTTCTTGCCTGATTTTTAACATCTTTTCCGGTATTGTCTATTGTGTTACGCAGGGAACTCCGTTCTCTGCTGCCCAGGTTTCTGCATAGCTACCTGCTGGGGTGTAGATGGTTACATTAGGGCTATCATAAAATGGGTCTGTCATTTCTGTTACAGATGCTGGAATTGTTATACTTTCTAATATATCGCACTTCGCAAACGCATCCTCTTCGATTACCTCTACTCCTTCTTTTATTTCTACTGTTTTCAACTGAGAACAATATTTGAAAGCCGATTTATCAATAATTTGAATATTACTAGGAATAACCACCTCTGTTAACATAGTACTTCCAAATGCATATTCTGGAATTATAGCAAGTTCAGCTGGAATAACGATACTTGTAAATTTACAATCGGAAAATGCACCATAACCTAATTCTCTTAAAGAGTTCGGCAGATCGACCTCGTAAAGACCTGAAAATGCATATTTTCCTATTTTTTCAACATTCTTACTCATAACTACATTTTCTAAATTCCAACAGTTGAAAAAAGCCTGTTCACTTATTTCCACTACAGTGTCTGGAATGGAAATCGACTTTAATTCCTCATGATTAACAAAAGCATCCTTACCAATCACCGTTACTGTCATTCCATCCACTTCACTTGGAATAATAACACTTTCTGCATCGCCACTATACTGTGTCAGCATCGCTGTTCCATCATCCAGAATATTTACCACAAAGTCCGCGGATGTTAATGTCACTGTCTCGCTCTTTGGGGTGCTCTCCTCTTTCATCTCTGTAGAAGGTTCTACTACAGTATCCGCTTCCGTTGCCACGGTAGTATCCGTTGTTTCTACTGTAACTACAGTATCCGCAGGCTGTGTTACATCTGCCTCCTTCTTACTTCCACATGCAGTCAATAACATACATGCCATTCCTGTCATTACTAATCCTCTTACCATCTTATTCTTCATTTTATGTCCTCCCTTTTTGTTGTATAAGATTCTTTATTATTGTTATTCCTTACTTAATAACCTCTCTTTGCCTCATAATGGAACGTGTTCCATGTAGTACCCTCCGGTACCTCTATGCCACTTAGTTTTGCATATGGCATCTCAATCATCAATGGTCTTACCTTTATATCCGCACTGATTTGATAATATGTCTGTGCATTTTTCAATTGATAATCTGACACTTCCGGATAGTTCTCTATCATATCCAGCTGAATAACATCTGCTGTTCTCTTATATATATCATTCTCATTGATAACCATTGCTACAAACAGATACAAACTCACATAATCACTGTAAGAAAAAGCCGCAGTATCCTTCTTTATACTTCTTTCTGCCGAAGTCACCATATTTTTCGCATATGATAATGTTCCCTTTTTCACTGCTTCCTCAAACAGATCTGTATCTAAATTCATTTTAATAAACAATTGATTTTTGGCATCTTTTTTATAAAATGCAACTGGTAAACCTGCCTTTAAATAACTCATATCCACTGCTGACTCCGCAGCGCAAACCCCTAGACAGATGATTAATTTCACTAGTGAAACTGGAATAATTCCCTGAGTCAAAGAAGATATAGTAGTTGAAACAGCTTTAATCGTATCTTCGTTCCAATACAGTGACAACACCGGTGCCAGATTCAATGCGAATCTGGTAAACATCATTGTGTTTTCTATCTTTGATGTATTTTTTTCATTCGTGTCGCCATACAGGATATATTCTACTTCATTTCCATAGGATATGCAGTGCTCCTTGTCCAGCATCTTGTTGGTCATAGTTTTATTCATGGTGAATGTCTTCTTGGTATTCCACCAGTCACCTTCCTTGGTACTTGGTGACTTTGACAGTAAATCATTGTAGTAAGTGTCTGCATTTCCAGGTCTTATCCTATTTCCATCCGACATCTTGTAAATGTTGTTGTCATCAGAACCACCGCCCAGCATTTCATATAGTCCCTCCAACGCACTGGTCTCATAGCTGAACATATTCATGATGTACATGGTTGCATACAGGTTGTCTCTTCCACCTGTTGCAAGCGTTGCAAAATCAATGTTATCAAATAATGACCCTGCACTTTTCGAAGTACTATCTAAACGGTTCTGTAAAGCGTTTTCTGTTGTATCTTTAGTCTGATTAAAGGCACTTTCTGAATTCGGTGAAACCCCATCCGATGGCAACCCTGTCTTGTCAGCTATCTGCACATCTTCCTGATATACATTTGTATATTCACCAAATCCTTCTATTGCATAATACTCCAACTGATTAAGCATTTTCTTGAGATTTGTAAGAAGTCCTTTTGCTTCTGCCAATGTTTTTAAATCATCCGGGAACTGCTTATGAAACCACTTATCCAATGGTGCAATATTAGGGTCATTCAACGGATCATCGTTATGAAGTTCCGGATTATTTCCCGTGACTCCATCTGTCACCGGAGACAGGCCTGCAAAGTTATCCTCGATTTCCCATGTTTCCTGAATATACTTGTCTAGTTCCGTCTGTTTTACATGGACCGGTAGTAGCTGTATAGCCGCCTTTCCACTCGGGGTCGCATTTGCCGCTTTATCAAATCCACTCACCGACACGATCCCTTCACTTCCCGCTTCACCATGCGACGCTTTACCAAAAATTACTTTCCCACGGTATTTGATACTTTCAATCACTTCACGGTAGGTCTGCATCAGGTTGTATGCCATCTCCAGTCGGACTCCGAACTCATCTACATCCTTTGGTTCGATATCTACCCTTACCAGTTCCGCGTCACTGCCTCCCTTGATTGTCTGCAGTTCATCATAGTCTCTTTCGATTATGCTGCTGTCATCTTTCTTGGATATATTCACATTAACACTGCCATCCCATGCATCGAATGCCTCATCATAAGCCTCAACCTTTTTTCTCATATCCGGCAACTCATCGATTACCTTTTTCAGAAGCTTCTGGGCATCCACCAGCGCGGTATATTCTGCATCCAGCGCAGTAAGGGTTGCTGCTATTTTCTCATCTGCCTTGCTCCTTACCACATTGTTCGGTTGAGTCGCATTCAGCCCCAGTGCAGAATAAGTCTGCATTCGACCTGATATATTGTAGATATTCTCTGTTGTATAATCCGTTACGGCTCCTGCCATATTCTCCGTGTCTGTATAGGCCTTCTCTATGGTTCGTCCGTCACCAAAACCGTCTGTTTTTATATCAT
>CAYLWP010000011.1:0-32750 GCA_964387365.1 uncultured Roseburia sp.
GTGAATATTTCAAATCCTGATGATGCAATGGATAAAGGTATTGCAATGGTACATCAGGAATTACAGCCGGTACCGGCAAGAAGTGTTGCAGAGAATCTTTATTTGGGAAGATACCCTATGAAGAACATTGGACCGATTAAGGTTATCGACCATAAGAAAATGTATGAAGATACAGCAATGTGGTTGAAGGAAGTAAGGATGAATTTTGATCCTAAGGCATTATTGGGAACACTTTCCATCGGACAGATGCAGTCAGTAGAAATTGCAAAGGCAGTATCTCACCAGGCGAAGGTTGTTATCTTTGATGAACCAACCTCATCATTGTCCGATAATGAAGTGGAAGCGTTATTTCGAATTATGAACGACCTCAGAGATAAGGGCGTTGCAATGATATATATATCTCATAAGATGGATGAGATTAAGCGTATCTCAGATGATATTACCATCATGAGAGACGGTACATATGTAGGTACCTGGCGTACAGAAGAATTAACCACAGACGATATTATTACTAAGATGGTAGGCCGTGAGCTGACCAATGTATATCCTGAGAAAAAGGGAGAAATCGGAGATGTGGTTATGGAAGTGAAGAATTTCTCTTCCATTCATGCAAAATCTTTCCAGGATGTAAGCTTTGAAGTGAAAAAGGGAGAAATCCTTGGCTTTGGCGGACTTGTAGGTGCCCAGAGAACAGAGCTTATGGAAGGCATTTTCGGTATCCGTAATGTGGCTTCCGGCGAAGTAATCATAAAGGGCAAAAAGGTTAAAATCAAGCATCCGATTCAGGCCATGAAGGCAGGTATCGGTCTGATTACCGAGGATCGTCGAGGAAATGGTATTTTCGGCTGTCTGTCTATCAAAGATAACGTTGGTGTTTCTGTTTACAACAAGCTGTTAAAAGCAGGATTTGTATTGGATCATCCGAAAATCAACGGTATTGTAGAAGATAGTATTAAGAAGCTGAGAATCAAAACTCCAAGCATGAAGCAGCATATTTCCAATCTGTCCGGTGGTAACCAGCAGAAGGTTATTATCGCAAGATGGCTGGCAAATGACCCTGATATCCTGATTATGGATGAGCCGACCCGAGGCATTGACGTAGGTGCAAAGCACGAAATATATGAAATCATGAATGATTTGGCGGCACAGGGAAAAGCAATCATTATGATTTCATCTGAAATGCCGGAATTAATTGGTATGTCTGACAGAATTTGTGTCATGTGTGACGGAAAGCTTCGCGGTGTGATTTCTGACAAGGCAGAGATGACCCAGGAGAAGATTATGTCTTATGCAACACAGTTCTAATTGAGGAGGATTAAAATGAACAAGACAAGTACAAATAAAGTAAAAGATTTTTTGATTAATAATGGTGTTATCCTTATCATGGTTATCCTGGTATTATATACCAGTATCGCAAGAGATAACTTCTTCTCACAAAACAATCTGTTTAACATTCTTATGAACATGAGTGCGCGTATCGTTGTAGCTCTTGGTATTGCAGGGTGTGTTATCACAGGTGGTACAGACCTTTCCGCAGGTCGTATGATTGGTTTTGCCGGATGTCTTTCCGCTGCTCTTTTACAGAAGATAGACGCTCCGAGTAAGCTGTTTGTAGGCATGGAGCCAATGAACATCTTTGTGGCACTGTTAATCGTTATGGCAGTATGTGCATGCTTCGGTGCTATTTCCGGTTTCTTTATCGCTTACTTACAGTTACCGCCATTCATTGCTACACTGGCTATGATGCAGATTATCTATGGTACTTCCATGATTTTCACAGGCGCTAAGCCTCTTGGTGGTTATGTTAAGGAGTATACCAATATTGCAAGCGGAAGATTTTTAGGACTCAGCTACTTAATCTGGATTGCAGTTCTTGTAATTGTAGTTACCTGGTTCATCTTCAACATGACACGTCATGGAAAGTACATGTATGCAATTGGTGGTAATCCACAGGCAGCAGAGGTTGCAGGTGTTCCTGTAAAGAAGACCATGGTATTGATTTACGCAAAGGCAGCAGCTATGTATGCATTGGCAGGCTTCATGTTCGGTGCTAAGTCAGGTGGTGCTTCCGTTAACTTAGGCTTAAGCTACGAGATGGATGCTATTGCAGCTTGTACAATCGGTGGTGTATCCGTAACAGGTGGTCGTGGTAAGGTTTCTTCGGCAATTATCGGTGTTGCCGTACTGGAGCTGTTAAAGACAGCATTACAGTTCTTAGGTGTAGACCAGAACGCACAGTGGATTGCAACCGGTGTAATCATCTTCCTTGCTGTATCACTTGATATCAGAAAGTACATTGCTAAGAAGTAAAAAATTGCTTATAATAGTAGCGACCGGAATGATAAACCGGTCGCTACTTTTGTTTTACGGGAGGTAAATAAAATGGATGCTTTTATGGAACGTGCCGGAATGTCGATGCTGGTTGCAGTTTTTTTGCTGTATTACGGAATCCGTATGATTGTAACAGGCGACGCGGGAATGATGCGTAAAAACAGTGCACAGCCGTTAAAGGACGAAAAGAGGTATGCAAAAGAAGGCGGTAAGCTTGTTATTGTTCTGGCAATCGGAAGCTTTGCCATGGGAATACTACTGATGATTAATGTATATGTTGCAATTGCGGAAATATGCCTTGTTGCTCTTGTTGTGGGATGTCTGTGGAAACAGATGAATGCAAAGTACGGAGTATAGGTGGTATTGTTTTAAAGGATAGATAGCAAGAGAAAGGTATGGGAAGGCAATGAGCCAATATTCAGTATTGTTGGTTGATGATGAAGAAGAGGTTTTTCAGGTAATTATGAAAAAGCTTGATTGGGAGAGCATGGGGTTTCATATTGCCGGTTATGCCAGAAACGGAGTGGAAGCGCTGGAAATGGCAGAGGAGCTGCAGGTCGATGTAGTTATGACGGATATCAAGATGCCCTACATGGACGGCTTGACGCTCTGCAAGAAGCTAAAGGAATATTATCAGAAGATTAAGGTAATCATCTTTTCAGGGTTTGATGAATTTGAATATGCCAAGGAAGCGATTAAGATTGAGGCAGAGGAATATATTTTAAAGCCGATTAATGCAACAGAGCTAAAGGAAGTATTTGAGCGCATTAAGAATAATCTGGATAAAGAACTTGATGAAAAACGGAATATGGACAAGCTGAGGGATTATTATATGGAAAGTCTCCCTGTTTTACAGGAAAGCTTTTATACATCATTAATTGACGGACGCATTTCTGAGGATTTGATTGAAAAGTATGCGCAGAATTATCAGATAGAGCTGGTCGGACCTTATTATAATGTTACGGTTCTGCATATCAGTCAGAACAGTCCGGCTGCTGATACGGCGATGGAGCCGTTTTTGCTCACGGTATCGGTTAAAAAGCTTGCAGAGGAGCAGCTTACGGAAAGCTGGAACAGCAAGGTAATGACCTATTTAAGGGATATCATTATCATTACGCAGCTTTCGGACGAAGAGGAGATTACTCATTTTACGGATACCATGGACCAGATTTGTAAAATGGCAAAAAGAGTATGCAATGTCTATGTAACGGCGGGAGTGGGACAGGTTTGCAACAGTCCGATTCAGCTTCCGGCTTCCTATCAGGGAGCAAAAACAGCGATATCCTATCGGGTATTATATGGTAATAACAGAGCAATTAATATTGCAGAGATGGATCCGCAGGAAAGTGCGGATATTCCATGGGAAGAGACCTATATAAGTAATATTTTAAAGAAAATAAAGCTGGGTGAAACGGATGCTCTGCATCAGGCAATTGAGGAATTTGTTTTGCAGGTGACAAACAGCAAGATGTCACTGCAGAAGTATCGTATTCTTGTGATGGAGCTCATTACAGAGCTTTTCCGGTTTGGTGCCAACAATCAGATGAATCTCGAGAACCTGTTTGGCGAAAATAATGATGTTTATGTACAGGCGATGCAGCTTGAGTCTGCACAGGCCTTGGGAGAATGGCTGGATGAAGTATGCTGTAAGATACAGAATCAGATTCTTCACACACGACATGACACGACCAAGGCGTTTGTTGCCAGGGCGATAGAGTACGTGAAGGAGAATTATGCGGACCAGTCGCTCAGCACGGAAACGGTATGTGCATATCTGAATGTTAGTGCTGCGTATTTTTCAACCGTATTTAAAAAGGAAACAGGTAAGACCTTCATTAACTACCTGACGGATTACCGGATGGAGGAAGCGGTTGACCTGCTTCTGAATCACGGAGAAAAGACATATATTATTGCGGAAAAAGTGGGATATTCCGACCCGAATTATTTCAGCTATGCTTTTAAAAAGCAGTTCGGAATGTCACCTTCAAAATATAAGGCAAGTAAATTGGAGCAGAATTGAAAAGAATAAAACGATTATATCATCGAATAAGTGCATATATAGAAAGGCATGTGCAGGCGCAGTCCATACAGATAACGATAGCGCTTTCCTTTACGATTGTATCGGTTTTGTGCATGGGAATCTTAGGTATTTCCTTATATAATCAGTTTGTAAACAGACTGCGTGACACGACCATACAAAGCACGGAGCAGGTATTGGACCAGACTGCAATCAATTTAGAGACGTACTTAAGAAATATGCGTCGTATTTCGGATGCAATGAAGTACAGTGTTATCAAGGGCAAGGATTTGGCAAGTGATACCCTGGATGAGGAAATGACGCTTTTGTATGAGGCAAATAAGGACAATCTGATTAGTATTGCATGTTATACAAACGACGGTGAACTTGTCGGTGCGGCGCCGGTTGCGACACAAAAGGATAAGCTTGCTGTCACGGAACAGGAATGGTTTACCGATGCATTGGGGAAAATGGAAAATATTCATTTTTCAACTCCGCATGTACAGAATCTGTTTGATAATCTCAATTACAGATATTACTGGGTAGTTTCCTTAAGTCAGGCTGTGGAATTGACGAATAACGGTAATTCTACGCTGGGTGTGCTTCTGGTAGACATGAATTACAGTAGTATCGAGCAGCTGTTACATAAGGCAAATGCGGAGGACTCCTCAGAGTACATCTATCTGATGGATAATAGCGGAGAAATCATCTATCATCCGAAGCAGAAGCTGATTTATACTGACCTGTATCAGGAAAATAATCTCGAAGCGATTCATTATGAGGACGGAACGATACAGGAAGAGTTTCAGGGCGAGAAGCGTCTTGTAACGGTAAAAACCATCAGTTATACAGGCTGGAAGATTGTCAGTGTCGTTCCGATGAGCGCATTTAATATGGAGCTTTCCGGACTGAGATTGCTTGTGATTTTATTTGTGGCGCTTGCCATGTTAATGATTGTAGTATTGAATCAGCTTGTATCTGCCAGAATTGCGAAGCCGCTGAACAGGCTGAATGAATCAATCAAGGACTGGGAAGCGGGAAATATGAACCCGGATATTTATGTCGGAGGTTCCCTGGAGGTAGAGCATCTTGGCAGAACGCTTCGCTCGACGGTAGAACAGCTGAGAAAGTTGATGCATGATGTTGTGGTGGAGCAGGAGGAAAAACGAAAGAGCGAGCTCGATGCACTGCAATCACAGATTAATCCGCACTTTTTGTATAATACACTCGATTCTATTGTATGGATGATTGAAGGCGAGCGTTACGAAGAGGCTGTATTTATGATTACACAGCTTGCGAGCCTGTTTCGTATCAGTCTGAGCCGTGGCAAGACGATTATCAGCGTCGAGGACGAAATCAAGCATGCAAAAAATTATATGAATATCCAGAAGGTCAGATATAAAAACAGCTTTACGGTAGATTTTTGTATTGATGAGGATATTCTGGACTGCTGTATCGTGAAGCTGGTTATCCAGCCGCTTTTGGAAAATGCCATTTACTATGGCGTGGAAGGCATGGATGGCGAAGGGGAAATCAGGATTGTCGGATATCGCAGGGAACAGGATGTTTATATTGAGGTGCTGGATAACGGATTTGGTATGCCGCAGGAGACAGTGGATGCTCTTTTAACGGAAAATAACAGAGTGCGTAAAAAGGGTTCGGGCGTTGGACTGATTAATGTGCATAATCGAATCAGGCTGCGTTTTGGTGATGCGTATGGATTGAAAATTGACAGCGCACCGGACGAAGGAACGGTAATCAGGATTCATCTTCCTTACATCAGATACTCACCGGAAAATATTGAGTATCTCGAGAACGGAAGCGTAAAACAGTGGGAGGAGGAATCAGAAAATGTCGAGAAATAGAGTATATTTTAGCGGATTGATTATGATTCTCCTGCTGGTTATCGGATGGGCTTCTTACAGCATGCTGGATGTCAGCATAAACGAGGAATCCTATCAGGTATCCGTGATTGTTGATAACAGTAACAGTGACAGGTGGATTTCCTTTCGTCAGGGCTTGGAGCAGGCGGCAGAGGACTATCATGTTGACCTGAATATTGTTTCTACCGGATACATTAGTGATGCGGAAGAGGAAATCAGACTGCTGGAGCATGAGATAGAAAATGGTGCACAGGGTGTGATGGTGCAGATGGTTTCATCCGATGAATTATTGGACAGCCTGGAAGGAATACCATCGGATGTGGCGCTCATGCTTCTGGAAACAAATGTAAATCCGGAGGATGTGTACGCCTTTACGGGACCGGATAATCTGGAAATCGGAAGGGCACTTGCCCGGGCAATACAGGAAGAGTATGGTTCCTCTCTGGAGGGAAAAAAGGTTGGTATTCTTTGCGGAAATCAGAAGCAGCTTTCCATGAGACAGCGTTTGCAGGGGCTTGAAGAAGTGCTGCTTGCGGAGAAGATACAGATTTCATGGAAGGTAAACGGTATCACGGAGACCAAGGAGGAGGAGCTTAAGCATTGGGGCGAAAGCAACCGGGCAGATATTATTATTGCGCTTGGTAATGACGAAACAGAAAAATTGGTTGATTTTATCCAGACAGAAAATAACAGAAGGTACAATTGCTCTTTATACGGAGTGGGGTGTTCCGAGAAAGCGGTTTACTATCTGGACAAGGGTATCATCAACAGCCTTGTAGTACCGAACGAATATAGTATGGGGTATCAGAGTCTGGAAGCGGTTGCAAACCGGATTCAATATCATTTGTCGGAAACGGAAAACTGTATCGTAAATTACCGGGTCGTAAACAGGCAGAATCTGTATGATGAGGAGAATCAGAAGGTGCTGTTTCCAATCGTGCAGTAGACAACAGGGTGGTTACTAATAGGAGAAGAGAATATGCGAGGGAGTAAAAAGTATATAGTATGGGGGCTTATGGTATGCATGCTTGTGATGACACAGGCAGGTTGCGGCTCAGGAATGCAGGCAAAAAAAGCGGACAGCTTAAAAATCGGAGTTACGTTATATAATCAGTACGATACCTTTGTTTCACAGATGATGGGGGACTTGCAGGATTATGCTGAGCAGCAGGAGGAAATCCGGGGGATTGACATTGTAATTGATATCTACAATGCTTCCGACAGCCAGATTACGCAAAATGAGCAGGTAGAGGAAATGATTGAGGACGGCTGCGATGTGGTCTGTGTCAATCTGGTAGACCGGACCGAGCCAACCACGATTATTGACATGGCTGCAAAAAATAAAGTGCCTGTCATCTTTTTTAACAGAGAGCTGGTTGAGGAAGATTTGGAAAGAGGGGACAACCTGTATTATGTAGGTGCCAAGACTCTGGAATCGGGAATTATGGAAGGAGAAATGGCAGCAGACATTTTTAAAAACGATACTTCTGCAGATAAAAATAAAGATGGTACGTTTCAGTATATTGTGTTAGAGGGAGAAGCAGGACATCAGGATGCTATTGTCCGTACGGAGTATTCCGTATCAACGATTGTAGACAATGGTGTCAAGGTGGAGAAGCTTGGGTATGCGATTGCCAATTGGAACCGCGCGCAGGCACAGACAAAAATGGCGCATATGCTGTCTGAATACGGAGAGGATATTGAGCTGGTGCTCGCCAATAATGACGATATGGCGCTTGGTGCCATCGACGCCCTAAAGTCGGCAGAGGTTCCGAGAGAAGAGTGGCCGGTTGTTCTTGGTATCGATGGAACAAACGTCGGACTCGAGGCAGTCAGAAACAGAGAAATGGCAGGTACAGTTTATAACGACACCAAGGGACAGGCAGAAGGAATTCTTGATTTGTCCTATGAGCTGTGCATCGGCGGAGATTTGGAAAGACTTGCTCTTGAAAACGGAAAATATATCCGGCTCCCTTATGCTAAGGTTGAGCCGGACGATGTAGATAAGTTTCTCCGTTCTCAATCATCTGACAGTACACCTCGCACATAATTTCCTTTAACGGAGCGAAGGCTTCTGCAAGCTGAAACTGTTTAGGATATTCCGAGGTAACCAGCAGGATTTCATTCGCAATCTTTTCGGCGACGATGGAATCCTTAATGGGAACAATCCCGAACAGTGTTGAGCAGTAGGACTTGCTGTCTGAGCAGGACTGAATGAAGTATATTGCAAAGGCGCGCCATTCCTCTGCACGAACGGCAAGTGCTTCTTCATTCTCGTATGGAAAGCGGAGCAGACATAAGTCTTCCATATAACCTTCAAGCTCCCGCTGTAATTTCTTCCTTGTCAGGAAGGATATGCCGGAGGCGCTTGAAGCCTTAATCATCATCCAGGCACTGAAAAAGGAGTCGACGGTTCCCTTTTTATTCTTGGAAAAATATCGTTTTTCACATAAAGCCTTACGATAAGTATCAGAAGCAGTGGCAATGCCCTGCTTCTCAATGCTTTCTAAGGCTTCTATTTTTTCTGCGGCAGTAGGAATCTCATAATAATGAGCAGGCCAGTCTGCCAGATAATCTGTCTTTGGTGTTTCTTTGTTTGTTTTGATAAGCATAAAGTGTCCTTTCTGCGGGGGGCATCGTCCCCTGAACGGTAGATGTCATAACAGATTATAACACATTATGCGTGAGTTGTGTGAATGGAGTGAAATCGTTTACATAATTTTAATCTATTCCTGTTGACCCAACCTCAAACATGATATATGATATGAAGTATATAACATTTAAATAATAATCCAATAAACGCGCGTGCTTTAGTGGATATATAATGATATAACAAAGTAGAAGGAGAAGGAAAATGAAATTAATTAGTTCAGAGTGGGAAGGACGAATCAGACATTGGATGAGAGTTCTGAAGAAGGATTTTTATGAATCTCTCGGGGAATTTTCGTGGGAAGCTTATCGGACCATGGAACAAATACCCGTAGAGGAAGTGGAAACAAGAGAGTTTGTGCCGGTTGCACCCGGATATACATGGGGAAAAACCTGGGAATATTGCTGGTTTCGCAGCCATATCGTGCTGCCCGAAGAGGCAGAAGGAAAATGCATCGTGATGAATCTAAGCCCCGATGGGGAGTCAACACTGTTTGTCAACGGTAAAGCATTTGGAACCTATCGCGCATCGTGGGTAAGAGAACAGCATCACTTTGTAGAGGATAATATCCTTGCAGAAAATGCAAAGGCAGGACAGGAATATACTGTACTGATGGAAACCTATGCAGGACACCATTTTGCGGAAGCGCCAAACGGAGGCTGTGCGACAGGCCCTGTTATGCCCGGATTATATGAGGATCCGCTAAAAGAGAATGAAAGAAGAAAGCTCGGTACCTGTACCTACGGAATCTGGAATGAGGAAGCCTATCAGCTCTATATGGATGTGGATACACTCAATAAATTACTGGCAACGCTGGACAAGAAAAGCCTGCGAGCAGCAAAGGTTGCAGAAGCACTCGAGCAGTTTACGTTGATTGTAGACTTTGAACAGCCAAAAGAGCAGAGAATACAGGACTACAGAAAGGCAAGAGAAATACTGGCGCCGGTACTGGGGGCAAAGAATGGTTCTACGATGCCTGTATTTTATGCAATCGGTCATGCGCATCTTGACCTCGCATGGCTGTGGCCAATGGCAGAAACCTATCGAAAAACAGAGCGTACCTTTGCAGCACAGCTGCGTTTGCTCGAGAAATACCCTGATTATAAATACATTCAGAGTCAGCCGGCAGCCTACGAGATGTGCAGAGAACATTATCCGGAACTGTTTGAACGCATAAAAGAAGCCATCAGGGAAGGACGCTGGATTGCAGACGGTGCTATGTGGGTGGAGCCTGATACAAATATGGCAAGCGGTGAAGCGCTGATTCGCCAGCTGATACATGGAAAAAGATATTATAAGGATGTCTTAGGGGTGGAGAGCGAAGTACTCTGGCTCCCTGATACTTTTGGCTATACAGCGGCACTGCCTCAGATCTTGCAGGGCTGTGGTGTAAAATATATGGTGACACAGAAGATATTCTGGTCCTACAACGAGAGCGATGAGTTTCCATACCACTATTTTTACTGGGAAGGTATGGACGGAACAAGAGTAACCTCCTTCCTTCCTACAAGCTATGGCTATTCTACCGACCCGGAAGAGGTGAATAAAACGTGGCAGAACCGCAGACAGCTGCGGGATTTGGATTCCTTTTTACTGCCGTTTGGTTATGGCGACGGAGGCGGCGGTCCGACCAGAGATTATATTGAATATGCAGAGCGCCAGAAGGATTTAGAGGGTGGCGCGAAGATAAAGATGACAAGTCCTTTGGAATTCTTTGAAGAAATGGAGGAAAAGGGTGGTCCGTCCGATACCTATGTGGGTGAGCTTTACTTCTCTGCGCACAGAGGAACCTTTACCTCACAGGCTGCCATCAAGAGGTTAAACAGAAGCTGTGAGCTTGCCATGCGTGAGCTTGAGGTGTGGAGCAGTCTTGCAAAAAGCTGTGGATTTGCATATGATTCGGAAAGAGCAGACAGGCTTTGGAAGAAGCTTCTGTTACATCAGTTCCATGATATTTTGCCGGGCTCCTCAATTGCAAGAGTTTATGTTGAGGCCGAAAAGGCATTAGGTGAAGTCTTAGAGGAAGCAGAGGAGATGAAGGCTGCGGCTCTTGCGGCATTGTGCGACGGTAAGGATGAAAAGGCTGTAACGATTGCCAATTCGCTGGGCTTTGAAAGAAGTGCGCTGGTAACACTTCCTGAGAACTTTAAACATGGTGCACAGACCTTGGAGGGTGAAGAGGTTCCTGTTCAGGAAGTGAATGGTGTGGTGAAAGCACTGGTAATGCTGCCTTCCTGCGGAGCAATTTCTGTTGTGCCTGCAGAAACCAAAGCGTCTGAGGATAAGGCAAAACAGGTTTGTGTGACAGAAACGGGCGGAAGCTATATTCTGGAGAATGTACAGATTAAAGCAGTAATCAATGCGAAGGGAGAAGTAACCTCCTTTGTTTTAAAGGAATCCGGCAGAGAATTTGCGGCCGGTGCCATGAATCGTTTCCGTATGTACAAGGACGTTCCGCGATTGTTCGATGCCTGGGATATTGATTCACATTATATCGACCAGGAGACGGAGGGTGCGACGGATATCAGGGTAGAGTTGGTATCGGAAGGTATTGAAGGCGTGCTGAAGGTAACGGGAAAAATCAGTGAATCCGCCTTTGTACAGTACATTCGACTGGCAGCAGACAGCAGAAGACTTGAATTTGAAACAGAAGTTGACTGGAAGGAAATGCATCGTCTGCTAAAAACGGATTTCCCTGTTGCAGTCTATACGGAAAATGTGATTAATGAGATGCAGTTTGGCTTTGTGGAAAGACCGGCGCATCGTTCGAGAGTATATGACAAGGACCGCTATGAGGTGTGCAACCATCGCTACAGCGCATTCTGTGACGGAGCGCACGGGGCGGCTGTGCTGAATGATTCCAAATACGGCATCAGCGCAAACGGCAATGCTCTGCAGCTGACACTTTTGCGTGCAAGCACCTGCCCTGAGATGAGAGCGGACAACAGAATACATCATTTTACCTATGCGTTTACTGCGTGGGAAGGAAGCTTCGCAGAGTGTGATGTTGTCAGACAGGGATATGAGCTGAATGTAAAGCCGGTGCTGGCAGAAGGTGCAGTGAATACATTTAGTGCCGTTTCTGTTGATAAGGGAAATATTATTCTGGATACGATGAAGCCTGCCGAGGACGGAAGTGGAGATGTGATTATGCGCTTCTATGAGTCTGGAAAGGCGGCAGTGACAGCGCAGATTGGGTTAAAGCTTGGCGAGTATAAAGCGTATAGCTGTGACATGCTGGAAAATGTATCGGAAGAGCTTGCGGTAGAGAACAATACCGTGACGCTAGCGTTCAGAGCTTTTGAAATAAAAACAATTCGAATCAAAAAATAAATTGGAAAGGTATGGTGATTACTATGCGTATAGGCGTAGACGTCGGAGGAATGAGTATCAAGTTCGGTTTGGTGAATGAGGAATATAAAATAGTGGCAAGAAAGGTGATTGATACCTGTAGGGACAGTCAGTCGGCAGAGGAAATCATTACGCGTATGGCGGAAAGCGTTCTCGAGCTCTTGGATGAAAACGGCTTAACACAGGAGGACTGTGACGGACTTGGCATTGCCTGTCCGGGAACCTCGGATCCTGCAACCGGTGTGGTGGTGTATTCCAATAATATTGAGTGGGAGAATGTACCGCTTCTTGCTATGCTCAAAAAATATCTTCATATACCGATGGGGATTGCAAATGATGCTGATGCGGCGGCGCTTGGTGAGGTTCTGGATGGCGCTGCCAAGGGCAAGGACAGTGCGGTTCTGCTGACGCTTGGTACCGGCGTAGGCGGCGGAGTTGTTATTGACCGCAAGATTTTTGCAGGTCCCCTGCGTGGCGGCTGCGAGCTTGGACATATGGTAATTTCCAGAGGAGGAAAGCTGTGTACCTGCGGCAGAAAGGGCTGCCTTGAGGTGTACGCTTCCGCAACTGCTCTGATGGAAGAGGCAAGAGAAGCGGCTGCAAAGAGTCCGGATTCGCTGATGAACAAGTTAAGTGAAAATAATCCGGAAAAGATAAACGGAAAGGTTATTTTTGATGCGCAGAAGCAGGCGGATCAGGCGGCAGTCGAGGTTGTGGATAATTACGAGGAAAATCTGAGCATCGGTATTGCTAATCTTGTTAATATTTTCAGACCGGAGATTTTTATTCTTGGCGGCGGAGTATCAGCGCAGAAGGAATATCTGACAGATGCATTGCAGGAAAAGGTAAATGATATGTGCTTTGGCGGTGCGTTGGGAGAGGTCCCGAAGATTGTAACCTCGAATCTTGGAAATGACGCAGGAATTATCGGTGCGGCATATCTGCAGATGAAGCTGTAGCAGGGAAACGGTAGCTTTGCTTTGCGCATGAAGTATGCAAGTGGTGCGGAGCGAAGATATAAAGTGATGTAGGAATAGAAAGGATTGGAAAAATGAGCAAAAAGACAGCAAAGGATATTATGTTTTTAAATCCGGTATTTAAGCATACCATTTGGGGCGGAAGTAAGCTGAGGGAGGATTTTGACTATCCGGTTACAGGTGAGGACATCGGAGAATGCTGGGGCATCTCGGCGCATCCTAATGGAGATGATGAGATAAAAAACGGTGATTTTGCAGGAAAGAAATTATCGGAGGTCTGGAAGGAACATCCGGAGGTGTTCGGCAACCCGAAGGAGGAATGTTTCCCGCTTCTTACCAAGATTATTGATGCGCAGGATGACCTGAGTATCCAGGTACACCCGGATGATGCCTATGCAAAGGTAAATGAAAACGGCTCCCTTGGAAAAATGGAGTGCTGGTATGTACTGGATTGTCCGGAAGGCGCTACTCTGATTATCGGACATAATGCCGGGACAAAGGATGAGATGGCAAATATGGTAGAGCAGGGAGACTGGAAGCATTTCTTAAGAGAAATTCCTGTAAAGAAAGGAGACTTTATTCAGATTAATCCGGGAACCTTACATGCAATCAAGGGCGGTTTTGTGATTCTGGAAACACAGCAGAGTAGTGACGTGACTTATCGTGTGTATGATTATGACCGTCTGAGCGATGGAAAGAAAAGACCGCTTCATATCAAGCAGAGTATGGATGTAACAACGGTTCCGGCAGAACCGGTAGAGGAAACGATTCAGTCCACCGTTGGTCTGCCGGTTAATGAATGGAATCTGTTATATTCCTGCAAATATTATGATGTGTTCAAGTTGGAAGTAACCGGAAAGCTGGTATCGGAACAGCAGTATCCGTTTCTGTTGATGAGTGTGGTAGAGGGTAAAGGAAGTGTAAATGGTCTGGAAGTGAAAAAAGGAGATCATTTCATCATTCCTGATGGATTAGGTACGATAGAGCTGGATGGTAATATGGTAATGATTGCGTCGTCAACCAGTGCGGCAAAACGTATGTAGAAAGAAAAAATACGAACGGCAGGGAATGAATGATATATCATTCATTATAATCTCCACGAATAGAAACCTATTATAAGCACAAAATATTGTTTTTGCACAACAGAACACAAAATTGTTTGTGCAAAAACGATACAAAGTCGACATAAAAAGTAGAAAATATTCATGATATATATTGACATATCAATAAATGATACATATAATGAAAACATAAAATGTAGCATAAAGAAAGGAGTACCTGCTTTGAAAAAAGAGAAAGTAAAAAAAGTAAAAAATAAAACCAAAAAACCAATTTGGAAAACAGAAGGTTTTCAAGGATATCTGTTTATGCTACCAACATTAATAGGATTTCCGTTACTTTGTGCGTATCCAATGATTTATTCCCTGTACTGTTCGTTTTGTGACTGGGACGGTATTAATGATCCGGTATTTGCGGGACTTAAGAATTATGAATTTATCTTTACTGCAAAGCCGATTTTCTGGGATTCAGTACGTGTAACATTTACATATGCACTGATTAATGTGCCGATTACATTGATACTTGGTCTGGCATTGGCGGTTCTGTTGAATAAGAAATTAATCGGAATCAAGATATTCCGTGTTATTTATTATCTTCCGACCATTGTTCCGAGTGTTGCTGCTCTTGTTTTGTGGCAGTTCATGTTTAAGAGTGATACAGGCCTTATTAACGGTACACTCAATCAGCTGGGGCTTTCGTCAGTGGGATGGCTGACCGACCCGGATGTGGTTCTGGTATCACTAAGTATTATTAAGTGGTGGGGTGTCGGAGGAATGATGATTGTCTTCCTGAGCGGTCTGCAATCGGTTCCTGCGGATTTATATGAGGCAGCTTCGCTGGATGGAGCAAGCGGCTGGTCACAGTTTAAGCATATTACGTTCCCGATGATTACACCAATTATCTTCTTACAGTTAATTACCGGCGTCATCGGAGGCTTACAGGCATTTGCTGAAGCACAGATTGTAACGGGAGGCGGACCAAGCTATGCATCACATTTCCTGAACTTCGATATTTACGAAACAGCGTTCGGTAACTACAAATACGGACGTGCATGTGCGGAGGCATGGTTCCTGTTCGTTGTTATTATGATTCTTACGGTCATTATTTTCCGTAAGTCAGAGCAGTATGTGTATTATGAAAATGAGTAAAGAGGACGGTGAGAAGATATGGGCAAGAAAAAAAGAGCAGTTGTTAATACGACGATCCGTTATATTATAATTTTATTGTTCTGCATCCCGATGCTTTTCCCACTTCTGTGGATGCTGACAACGGCACTCAAGGATAATCAGGCAGTCTTTGCAATGCCGCCACAGTGGATTCCGAAGCGGTTTATGTGGGAGAACTTCACAACCGGTCTGGAGCAGATCAGATTCTGGGAAAGATTTGCGAATACGGCATTTATTTCCGTTTTGTGTACAATCGGTTCTGTGTTGAGCTGTATGAGTGTAGGTTATGCGATTTCAAGAATTAAATTTCCGGGCAGAAAGATTTGGTTCTACTGTATTGTCGGCAGTATGATGATTCCGGGAATGGTTACCATGATTCCGGTATTTAAGTTCTGGACATCAGTGGGAGCATACGGAACCTGGTTGCCGTTGATTATTCCGGCATTCCTGGGAGCACCGTTCCAGACTTTCCTGGTAAGACAGTATATGTCAACAATTCCGAAGTCTTATGATGAGGCGGCAAGAATTGACGGGGCAAACAGATTACAGATTTTAACCAGAGTACTTATGCCGATGTGTAAGCCGCTTATGGCTACCATTGCCATTCAGGCGTTTCAGGCTGCATGGAATGATTATATGAATCCGTTACTTTATGTAACACAGAAGCAGGATTTGTGGACCTTGTCCTTAGCGATAGGACGTATGTCCAGTAGTACATACGGAACAGAGTGGAATCTGTTCATGGCGGCCGACCTTGTATACCTGTTACCGGTTCTGATTCTGTTCTTCTTATGCCAGGACTACTTTATGGAAGGCTTAGGTTCCATGAATAATACAGGTGTGAAGTAATCACACAGGGGAGTAACTGATTAATATGTTGGAAATGGGGAATTCCCGTTACCTATAAAACAAAAAGAGAAAAAAGTAAATGGAGGAAAGCGAGTATGAAAAAGAAAGTATTATCAACACTCCTTGCGACAGCAATGGTAGTAACAAGTCTTGCCGGATGTGGCTCAGACTCAAGCTCAAGCACAAGCACAGATTCAAGCAAGCCTGACACTTCAACAAGTGACAGCGCAAGCGGAGATGTAATCACGCTTCGAGTAGCAAACTGGGAAGGTGATGCAATGAATGCGGCAATGCAGGAAGCATTTGACAACGTATTCTCAAAGGAACATCCAAACATTAAGGTTGAAATCGTACCTGTACCTCACAATGACTATGGTCAGGGTATCACAGCTATGATTACTGCAGGTGAAGCACCGGATGTATTCCAGTATGGTTATGACCAGGCTAAGGGTGGCTTTGACAGAGGTATTCTCTTTGACTGGACTGAGAAGGCAGCTGCAGAACCGGAATTTGTAGAGGGCTTTTACGGCGGAACAATGTCAGGCTGGAAAACACCGGATGGAAAGGTTTACGGCTTCCCAAGCTTAGTAAACGTTTACGGTGTATTCTATAATAAGGATATTCTTGATGCAGCAGGTATTGCATATCCTGCAAACGACTGGACCTGGGATGACTTCTATGCAATGGGTAAGAAGTTAGCAGATCCTGCAAATAACAAGTATGGTATCTATGCAGATCCTACTATGTTATCCTCTTCCTTCGGTATTGCTAACCAGAGCGTTGCTGAAGGCGGATCACCTTTCGTAGATAACATGATTGGTACAACAAAGATTATTACTGATGATAAGTTCATCGCTGCAGCTGAAAGAGTTAAGTCAGTAATCGCTGAGGGTACCTTAATTCCTACAACATATGAAACAGCAAATATGCTTTCTGACTTCGAAGCAGGTAACATAGGTTTACTCTACTATGGTCAGTGGGAAATCGACAGCTTAGTTCGTAACTGTCCTGATTTGAACTGGGGTTATGCTCCAACACCTAGAGGAACTGTTCAGGCTACTACAACTTATGATACAGTAGGCTGGGTTGCTCCTAAGGATACAAAGTATCCGGAAGAATGCTGGGAGTTAATCAAGTTCATGAGCACTGATATGTATGCTACCGTATTGAAGCAGACTCCTGTTGCAGCAAGTGCACATATTGAATCAGCAGATGCTTTCTATGATGCAATCACAGAGCAGGGACATGCAGATGCAGCTGAAGCTATCAAGATTATGATGGGTACTGAAGTTAAGACAGCTACACGTTACTCTGAAGCATGGACTAATGATGCAGGTGAAGTTTGGAACGTTGAATGGGATAACTTCATGAACGGTGACGGAACATCAGATGTGATTCCTCAGATTACAGATGATGTAAACAAGGTAATTGCGGCAAATCAATAATCGGAACAAAGTAAATTGAAACATTTTACATATTGCCCTGGAACAAGCTCGTTTCAGGGCAATTGTGTTATAAGGACAGACTCTGAATAGTAGCAAAAAATAAAGGTAGCAGGTTTGCATTTGGGAACAAAATGATATATAATTAACCATGTATGTAAAAAACAATAATAATCTAATGGGAGGAATTTCTGATATGGAACGTGTGCTTTTATATCAAAAAATCTATAATGATTTATTACAAGGAATTCGTGATAACACCTATCCTCCCGGCAGCAGATTACCTTCCGAAAAGGAATTGGCTGAGCAGTATGATGTAAGCAGAATTACCAGTAAAAAAGCTCTGGAGATGTTGGCAGACCAGGGATGTATAGCCAGAATGCCTGGGAAGGGATCTTTTGTACTTGAGGATAAGGGCAATGAGACTGAAAAAGAAGTCATCAGAGTTGAGTCCAATAGTAGTGGTAGCAAAAGAATGATTGGCGTAGTTATGGACGATTTCAGTCCTTCTTTTGGTTCTGATATTATTCATGGAATCGAATTTGAGTGTAGAAAAAGAAACTATTACATGGTATTGAAATGTACCTACGGAAGCGTCGAGGAAGAGAACCGGGCGCTGGATGATTTGATAGATCTTGGTGTGGAGGGTATTATCCTGATGAGCGTTCAGGGTGAGACTTACAGTGCCAATGTATTACGACTTGTCCTGGAGGAGTTTCCGATTGTATTAGTGGACAGAGAACTGACAGGATTACCTATTCCCTGTGTGAATACGGATAATTATACAGCAGCTAAGGAGCTGATGGAGCTTTTATTTGAGAACGGACATACCAATATATGCTTCTTGTCACATCCGTTTATGCAGACATCAACGGTAGCGGCAAGATTTAACGGATATCTGGACAGCATGCTGGAGCATGGTATTACCACCAGTGAGAATATGCTGATAAAGGATTTGGGAACAAAGCTTCCGAGCCCGGATGACGAAGCACCTGCTGAGAATCCTGACTTGGAGAGAATTGAACAGTTTATTCGTGAAAATCCGCAGGTAACAGGCTTCTTTGCGGTAGACCAGTCATTAGGAAGAATGGTATACAGAGTATTGAAGCAGATGGGACTTGAAAAGGAAAAGGAAGTTGTATTTTTTGACGGAATTATGCTAAGCCATGATATACATCCGAGGTTTAGCTGTGTTATACAGGAGCAGCACAGAATCGGTAAGATGGCAGTAAGATATCTGAACCGTTGTATCAAGGGTGAATCAGTACCGCAGAAGAGCTGTGTACCGCATAGCCTGATTAAGGGTGAGGGATATATTCCGAAGGAATAAAAGATGCGTTTTGTGTTAGCGTTAGAAACGCAAATATAACATGATATATAGAAGAGACAGAGATAGGAAATCCGCTATTATCTGTCTCTTTTTTGGCTTTGGCATATTGACATATCATTATATAGCATATAATATATTGAGTATGGGATATGATATGGAGGTGTGCTATCAAACGGACACGTTTTATAAGGGGTAATGAAATAAGAAATAATTGTAAGGAGGAAAAGGGTACATGAAAATACCGAATACTTTGATAAAAAAAGCAGCGGAGCTGGAGCAGTATTATAAGGAGCATTATGAACCGCTATCTGGGCTGGCAAGCCAGTGTTTTTTAAACACGATTGAAACAACGGTGAAGGAGCTTGCGGATGGCAGTATTTTTGTCATTACCGGTGATATTCCGGCCATGTGGCTTCGCGATTCGGCGGCGCAGGTAAGACCATATGTCAGATTTGCAAAGCAGGATGAAGAATTGCAGAAGATTCTGGAAAGTGTTATTGATAAGCAGGCAGAGTTTGTCTGTCTTGACCCGTATGCGAATGCCTTTAACGAGAGCAGCAACGGCGCGGGACATAAGGATGACACGCAGCTCAACGACCATGTATGGGAGCGTAAATATGAGGTAGATTCCTTATGTGCTCCGTTATATCTGGCATATACCTATTGGAAGACAACGGGAATTGACCGTATCTTTACGGAAAGATTCCGTGAAATGATTCGTAACATTGTTAATGTATTCACAACTGAGCAGGACCACAGACAGTCTGCATATTATTTCAGAAGATATAACTGCCCTGTGACAGATACGCTTCCGCAGGAAGGCAAGGGACGCCCGGTGAATCTGACCGGTATGACCTGGTCGGGCTTCAGACCGTCAGATGACTGCTGTACCTTCGGCTATCTGATTCCTGCCAATATGATGGCGGTAAAGGCGCTTGAATATGCGGCAGAAATGCTCCAAGCGGGATATCAGGATGAGGAGCTTGCAAAAGCCTGTGCGACTCTTGCAGAAGAGATTCAGGACGGTATTGCGACCTATGCGACGGTAGAGCATCCAAAGTATGGAAAAATATATGCCTTTGAAACAGACGGCTATGGCAATTATAATCTGATGGATGATGCAAATTCACCAAGCTTACTGGCAATGCCGTATCTCAGATACTGTGAAAAGGAAGATACCTTATATCAGAATACAAGAAAGTTTATTCTTTCTACGGATAATCCGTATTATAAGATTGGGACCGTGGCAAGAGGTGTCGGAAGTCCGCATACACCGGAAGGCTATATCTGGCATATCGGTATTGTTATGCAGGCACTGACCTCTACGGATAAGGAAGAGATTATGAACTGTCTGGAAATGCTGTCCAAGACACATGCAGGCACCAATTATATGCATGAGGCATTCAATCCGAGCAATCCGGAGGAGTTTACAAGACCTTGGTTTGCATGGGCAAATACCTTGTTTGCGGAATTGCTTGTTAATCTGATGGAAGAGAATTTCTTTGCAGCATAGTGTAAAATGGGATAAGGATGAAGGGATGCAATGAAACGATATCAAAGTCAGTCTTCGAAGGACTTTTTGAAGGAAGTTGTAACCATAGGTGCACCTGTTGTTGTTCAGAGCGTTTTAGGTTCCCTGGTTAATATGCTGGATGTTATGATGATTGGGCAGCTGGGTGAGGTTTCCATTACCGCGGCGTCGGTCAGCAACCAGTGGTTTACGCTGTATGCATTGCTTGCCAATGCCTTGTGTGCAGCAGGAAGTATGTTTATCTCACAGCATTGGGGGAAGCATGAGTTTACAAACATTCATCAGTTTTTAGGAATTCTTTTTTACGGTGTGGTACTGCTTGGTGTTATCTTCGGCGTAACGGCATTGATGATACCGGAGATTATTCTGACGCTGTATTCCGTGGACCCGCTTGTGCTGGAGCAGGCAAAGGATTATCTTAGAATTCTGGGTGTCAGTTTCATGATTAATGCCATCAGTACAGTTTTAATTACCGGTCTGAGAAGTATCGGTGATACCAAGGTTCCGATGTTTGCTTCGGCGGCCTCAGTGATTACAAACGGTATTCTTAATTACATATTCATCTTCGGAACACCGCTTTCACCGGCCTTCGGTATCAGGGGAGCGGCTGTTGCGACTGTAATAGCAAGAATCATGGAGTTTTCCATTGTTCTTATCTATGTCATTGTGAAAAAGCCACCGATTTATTGCAATATTACAGAATATCTCAGGGTACCGGGAGCGGTATGGAAGAAGTATTTTAAGGTGGGCTTCTGGGTTATTATCGCAGAGACACTGATTGCCATAGGAAATACGATGTACGGTATTGCATATAAATATACAGGCACGGAGGGACAGGCGGCCTTACAGATTATCAATACCTATCAGAATCTTGCCTTAATCATGTGCGGTGGCTTTGGAACAGCGGCTGCGGTTATGATAGGAATGAGGCTGGGTAAGAGTGAATATGAGGAAGCAAAGCTCTGCTGCAGGCGGTTAATCAAGCTGGGAATTGTGATATCGCTGTGCATCACCGTGATTGTTGTCCTGATTTCACCATTGCTTTTAGGAGTGTTCCGTGTCAGCGATACGGTACAGGAGTATCTGGAGCTTATGATGATTATTATGGCATGCGCCGTACCGTTAAAGTTTATGAATTATCTCTGCATTGTAGGTGTGCTGCGAAGCGGAGGAGATTCAACGTACTGTTTTATAGCCAATATGGTAGGTGTGTGGGTTGTCGGACTGCCGCTTGTATGGCTGAGCGCCGTATATTTTAAGCTGCCGATACCTGTTGTTTATCTAATGGCGAATCTGGAGGATGTCGGAAAGCTGGCAGTTGCTTTTCCGCGAGTCATAAGAAATAAATGGATGAATAATCTGACCTGATGCAGGGTGATATTGTTTTATGATATTTGGTTTTAGGGTTATAGTGTGGAGATTAATATAGAAAGGTAAGGACAGAAAGATGAAGTTAGAAAAAAAGAAAGTATGGTTTCTGGGAGACAGCATTACGGATGGAGTAGGAACCTCCTGCAGCGAAACACGTTTTTCAGAGGTATTTCAGCGAAATGCGAAGCTTGGTGAGATTAGAAATTACGGAATCTGCGGTACCAGAATCGCAAGACAGCAGAAGATTGGTGAAGAACCGGAGTTCATGGATGTGAATTCGTTTTCAGAAAGATATGCACAGATGGAGGATGGTGCAGATATCATCGTTGTATTCGGCGGAACGAATGACTACGGACATGGAGATGCTCTGTTTGGAACCTTTGAAGACAGAACAATGGATACCTATTGCGGCGCCCTGCATTATCTGATGCGCGGACTGATTGAAAAATATCCGACAGCAGTCATTTTGTTTATGACACCGATACACAGAGAAGGTGAAAATATAGAAAACGAATCGAATCATCTGCCACTGAAGGCGTATGTAGATCAGCTTAAAATAACGGCAGAGTATTATTCGTTACCTGTACTTGATTTGTATGCAGCCGGAGGAATTGTGCCGGATATTCCTGCACAGAAGGAAGCATTATGTCCGGACGGGCTGCATCCCAACGATGCCGGCAATGCAATTATTGCAGCAAGATTACAGGCATTTTTGGAGAATTATTAAGGAGATATTGGGAAAGGCAAGGTTAGAAACATGACAAAGTGGAATCGGTTTACTCATTTACCCGTCCAGCCGCTTGGTAAGAACAGAACCCTGATTACAGGCTGTTCTGAGCACATTGCGTTATCAAGAAAAGCAGCTTCTGAGGGAATGGTATTATTAAAAAATGAAGGAAAGGTACTGCCTCTTGCATTGGGAAGCAGAGTTGCCCTGTTTGGAAAGGCAACGGTTGACTATGTAAAAGGCGGCGGCGGAAGCGGTGACGTAACCACCTTCTATATCAGAAATTTAAAAGAAGGAATGGAAGAAAAGGAGAAAGAGGGAAAAGTCATCCTGTTCCGGCCTTTGAATGATTTTTATAAAGAAAATGTCAGAGAACAGTATGCAAACGAAGTGACACCGGGACAGACCGTAGAGCCGGAGGTTCCGGAGGACATGCTGAAAAAGGCAGCAGCTTTTGCTGACACAGCTGTCATTTCTATCTGCCGTTTTTCCGGAGAGGCTTCTGACAGAACGGACGAGGACTTCTATCTGACAGAGCAGGAAAAGAAGATGGTGGAAAGTGTTAAGGCAAGCTTCTCACGAATTGTAGTAGTGCTAAATGTAGGCGGTATGGTGGATACCTCCTGGTTCAAGGATGACGAGCGCATTCAGGCTGTACTGCTTGCTTGGCAGGGTGGTATGGAAGGCGCTATGGCAGAGGCAGATATTCTGTGTGGCGACAGCTATCCAAGCGGAAAGCTGACCGATACCTTTGCTTCCTGTTTTGCTGATTATCCGTCCAGTGACGGCTTCAATGAATCCGAGGATTATGTGGTTTATAAGGAAGATATCTATGTAGGCTATCGTTACTTTGAGACGATTCCGGGTGCAGCAGAGCATGTAAATTACTGCTTTGGTTATGGTTTATCCTATACAGATTTTGTGGTTTCCTGTGAAGAGGTAAAAGAGGAAGAAACAGAAATTTTTGCAAAAGTAAAGGTAACAAATATCGGAACACTTCCGGGCAAGGAAGTGGTACAGCTCTATGTATCTGCACCACAGGGCAAGCTTGGAAAGCCGGCAAGAGAGTTAAAGGCATTTGCAAAGACAGAGGAATTGAAGGCCGGCGAGAGCCAGTATATTGTTTTAAGGGTAGAAAAGGATGCTCTTGTGTCCTACGATGATACCGGAAAGGTAGTAAAGTCCGCATGGCTGTTAGAAGCAGGTGACTATCATTTCTATGTAGGTAATTCCGTGCAGACTGCCAAAGACACCGGCTTTATCTGGACAGTAGCAGCGACTAAGATTGTCAAGCAGGTAGAGGCAAGATGTGTTCCTTATGAGGTTGAGGAGAGAATGACGGCAGACGGTACGTTTGAGAAGCTTCCGACCTACAAGGAGAAGGAAATAGAAGGATTAATCAGATGGAGTCCAAGAGCACATATTCCGGGACAGAAGGAAGTTCCTATGGTCTTAATGCCTTGGTATGAGGAGAGCAAGAAACCGCGTGCGTTATTGATGGATGTAGCAGAAGGAGCCATGACTTTGGATGAATTTATGGATACCTTAAGCGAGGAAGAACTGATTAGTCTCTTGGGCGGTCAGCCAAATACCGGTGTGGCAAATACCTTTGGCCTTGGAAATATTCCGCTTGCAGGAATTCCGAATGTGATGACAGCGGACGGACCTGCAGGACTTCGTATTGAGGCACAGTGCGGTGTCTGCACAACCGCATGGCCATGTGCAACCCTGCTTGCATGCAGCTTTGATGAAAAGCTGGTAGAGCAGGTAGGACGTGCCGCAGCACTCGAAATCAAGGAAAATAACATCGGTGTATGGCTTGCACCGGCTATGAATATTCACAGAAGCCCGTTATGCGGCAGAAACTTTGAGTATTATTCTGAGGACCCATTGGTAGCAGGCAAGACGGCAGCCGCTATGGTACGCGGTATTCAGTCTGCTCATATTGCGGCATCCATTAAGCATTTTGTATGTAACAACAAGGAAACAAACCGTTCCAACAGTGATTCGAGATTGTCTGAAAGAGCATTAAGAGAAATCTATCTTAAGGGCTTTGAAATCGTTGTCAAGGAGGCTGACCCTTGGACGATTATGACCTCTTACAATATCATGAACGGTATCAGAACCTCCGAAAACGGTGAGCTGCTTAGAGGCATTCTCCGTGAAGAATGGGGCTATGAAGGCTTGGTACTCTCTGACTGGTGGAATCATGCAGATCATGTAAAGGAAGTTGTTGCCGGCAATAATCTTCGTATGCCTGTCGGTAAAGAGGCAGAGATATTAGAGGCAAAGAAGGAAGGCAAAATTACCGATACACAGATTAGGGAAAATGCTAAGCGTGTGTTAGAGTTAATTTTAAAGATGGATTAAGGAAACAGACTCAGGAATGAACAAGGAATAGTAGTATTTTGGAGTGCATTTTTGAGTCTGTTTACTTTTGCTTTCGGAGAAAGTAATAATGAAGAATCCGAGTAGAAGGAGATTACTATGAAGGTATGTACCCACGTTTTGAATATTTGTAAAGAAGACGAATATTTTTCCATTCAGACAAATTGTGTGGAAATCCGTCTGATGTTTTTAACTGATTTCATCTTGCGAATCCGTGCAGGCTTTGACGGTGATTTTGAGGAGGAATCTTACAGTCTGGTTACAACAGCATGGGCGGACCGCATGGACGACTTGCTGAAAAGATATCGTAAGCGAATCACGCCTGCGGATGCCGTTTTGCGGGAGAGTGACAGCGAAGCGGTGATAGAGGGTAAGGAATTAAAGGTTATTGTGGAAAAGAATCCTTTCCGCATCTGTGTGTATGATAAGGAGGGAACACTCCTGCACGCGGATATTGTGGACTTAGGATATCAGGAGGACAGTAATCATCGAAGAATTCATACTTCAGAGATTTCTTCAGAGGACTGTTTTTACGGATTTGGCGAGAAGAGCGGCGAGCTGAATAAGGCAGAGAAATTCATGAATATGTGCCCTAAGGATGCCATGGGCTATAACCCGAAGGAAACCGATTCTTTATATAAACATATTCCGTTTTATATTAAGCTCAATCGGGGGAATCATAAGGCAGTCGGCTATTTTTACCACAATACCTACGAGTGCGATTTTAACATGGGGCGTGAGAGAAGTAATTACTGGAGATTGCACAGTCGTTATCGTACGGATGGCGGCGATATTGACCTGTTTTTCATCGCAGGTCCAAGTATGCGCAAGGTAGTGGAACGCTATACCTTCCTTACGGGCAGGTCCGCGCTGTTGCCGCGTTATGCTCTCGGATATCTTGGTTCCTCCATGTATTATTCCGAATTGGAGGCAGATTCTGATGATGCCATAGTGAACTTTACTGATATGGCAAGAAAACAGGGCTTTCCGATTGATGGTTTTCAGCTTTCCTCCGGTTACTGTACACAGGATACGGCGGAGGGTTCAAAGCGTTGCGTATTTACTTGGAATCATAAGCGTTTTAAGGATCCTAAGGATTTCTTTTTACAGATGAAAGAGCGCGGCGTAACCGTGTCACCTAACGTAAAGCCGGGTATTTTGCTGGTGCATCCGTATATGGATGAGATGAAGGCGAAGGACATGTTTGTAAAGGCAAGCGATAGCGAGGAGCCGGGGCTTGGTACCTGGTGGGGCGGCAAGGGTGTTTTTGTGGATTTTACCAACCCGAAGACGCGTGCAATGTGGAAAACTTATCTGAAAGAGCATGTATTACGCTACGGAACAAACTCTGTGTGGAACGATAATTGCGAATATGACAGTATTGTGGATCAGGATTGCAGGTGCTGCTTCGAGGGAAAGGGTGGCAGTATCGGACAATTAAAATCCGTTATGTCCGAGCTGATGTGTCATATCACGGCAGAGGCTATTTTGGAGGAAGAGGGAAACACCAGACCGTTTATTGTGTGCCGTTCCGGTCACAGCGGAATCCAGCGCTATGCGCAGACCTGGGCAGGTGATAATTATACCTGCTGGGACACCTTGAAATATAATATTGCAACGATTTTGGGAATGGGATTGTCAGGTGTGGCAAATCACGGCTGCGACATTGGTGGCTTTGCAGGCCATGCGCCGGAGGCGGAATTACTGGTACGCTGGGTGCAGAATGGTATCTTTCAGCCTAGATTTTCCATTCATTCGCAGAATGACGACAATACCGTAACCGAGCCTTGGATGTATAGCGAGGTAACGGATGATGTGCGTCGGGCGATGGAGCTTCGCTACCGGCTTAGCCCATACCTGTATTCTTTGGTCGCGCGTGCACATGAGAAGGGCTTGCCGATTATGGAGGCTATGTGCTCAGCTTTCCAGCATGACGAAAAGTGCTATGATGAGAGTGTTAACTTCATGTTTGGAGATTCCCTGCTGGTAGCAAATGTTGTGGAAAAGGGTGCTAAGACAAGAAGTGTTTATCTTCCTGGTGGTGTAAATTTCTATGATTATGGTACAAGAGAAAAATATACAGGCGGTCAGACAATAGAAATCCCTGTAACGCTAAGCAGTATTCCGATGTTTTTAAAGAGCGGTGCACTGATTCCTATGGCACTGAATAAAATAGATAATCTGATGACACAGCAGGCAACCGGAATCAAGCTTCTTTGCGTGGCAGACGCGGACGGAGAATTTGTTCTCTACGAGGATGACGGTGTTTCCATGGATTATGAGAAGGGAGCATATCTGAAAACGGAAATCTCCATGACTGTCGGTGCGCATACCGTACTTACCTTTACCCATACCGGTTCCTATGAGACGAAGGTGGAGGATATCTGTATTGACATGCTTTGCGGAGAAAAGGCACCGTCGGGTGTTATGCTCGATAAAGAAACGTTACCATGCCTTTCAGACAGGGAACAGTTTGTCGAGGCAGAGTGCGGCTGGTATTATGACAAAACTCTGCGCTCAGTGCAGATAAAGTATAAAAATCCGAAGAGGGATTATCATTTAGAGGTTTCTTGTGAATGATTGAGATTAGAGCATAGAATATGATTACGCTAAATCTTGAAAAGGTATAGATAGATGGCATGCACTTTGGAGGCGACTTTGGAGGCGCAGGAGATATTAGTAAAAGCATTGCTAAGTCATTGCATTTGTATTGACTTAGCAATAGTTCTTTGCTATTCTTATATCAGAAAGATTGGAGGTATCATATATGGCAAGTACAATTCAAGTAAGAGTAGATGATGAACTAAAGACAAAGTCAGATGAATTGTTTAAAGATTTAGGTACAGATACCACAACTGCCATTCGCATGTTTTTAACACAGGCATTAGCGGTGAATGGTTTTCCGTTTGAGATTAAAAGAGTCAGTGCAAATCCATATGAAGTATTGTCAGAGGTTGAGATACTGGAAAAACTGGAAAAATCCCGTGAAAGTTCAGAGAAGGGAATGTATAGTGATGCAACTGAGGTTTCCTGTGATATGAGGGCGAAGTATGGATTATAAGATTGTAGTCACCAAGGATGCCGAAGCGTATTTGGACAAATTCATCAAGTATCTGATTTTTGAGAAAGGGAGTTCGCAGGCGGCGCAGAACGTCTTAAATGATTATGATGCAACAATAGAAAGTCTTAGGCATGTAGCCGAAAGTCTGAAGTTGTGTGATAATCCAAGGCTTCGAAAGCTGGAATACCGTCGCATCAATTTTTTGAATCATAGATAGTTTATGCTGTATCGTGTGGTTGGAGATATGGTGTATGTTGATAACATCTTTCATGAGCTGCAGGATTATGAGAATAAGATGCATTAGTAAAGAACGAAAAGAATAAATAAAGTGATATGGGAAATTGTAGTAAATCGAGTAGGCTGACGCCTACTCGACTTCGTTACCGCACAGCTCATAGTAAAGCTATTCGCTGTCCCTGCCATTATTTCTTCTTTGTTCCTAAAATGAAAGCACCTGCGGCGATTGCGATAACTGCAATGACAACGACAACCCAGACAACAGGGGAAGTACCCTCTTCGTTAGGTTCGGTTTGGATGGTTACGTTGTACTCTTCCTGTATCCCTGACAGGAACTCTCTGTCCTTTGCATCTGCCTCCTCCTTTGCAGCGATATTAGCTGCTGCAATAGATTCGAGCTCACTATTCTCCTCGGAAGCAGAGTTTCCTGTCATATAATTATAAGGGCTTCCGTTTTCCATAATATATTCATACACCCAGTCCATCAGCTCCATAAAGGCATCTGCCTGTTCCTGGTCGACACGGGCTATGACATCATATTTATCAGCTATATGAATGCGGAAGTTATCCAGCGTGCTGTAATAATAGTCATAATCCGAAGAAGCCTTACACATAGCCGGCTTGACATAGGTCTCATATAACAGGAAGCGTTCAAATGTGGTATAGTCAAGCCACTCTTCTCTTGGTCTTCCGGCATACTTCTCATACCTATCCGCCATATCTTTTTCAAGAACTTCATATAGATGAAATACATCATCAAACCGACTGTCCCCCACCATCTGAGATGCCTTTTCAATATACGCATTAAATACCGCATCCGCTTCCGGATTGTTGGTTGAAACCGTGTAGTCAGTTTTTTCTTCTGCAGTTGACTGTTCCTCTGTTTGTGTTGCTTCGGATGCCTTGACCTGTAAGCCGGACAGGCTGACGAACACAGCAATGACAAGACTTGTTAAAAACATAGTTACTAATTTTCTCATCTAAGAGTCCTCCTAAAAATAAATAAATCTTTTGTACTGATATTCAGAAATACTTGTAAAACTTGATATTACATAATTCTCCCAATAACCATACAGTTGCATGATAATATATATAGTCAGATAGAAAGTTATTAATATAAATTGTTGGCACAATATTTGACGAATGACAAATTGGTTATATGGAATGATATTGAGGTTGTTGCTAACGAGAGAGCACTTTGTAGCTTCTAGTCGGGCATGGAGTGTAATTTGATTGGTATGTGAGCGACGCGTCCCCCAACTGAATAATAAAAATCAAAAAACAGCTGTGAAGTGAGCCCTGCCGACCACTCGCAACTACGTTGCTCGTTGTCGCGGCATTCGCCGTATTGTCCACAGCCTAAATATGCTCTTATGTGAGCAAGCTCCCAACGAGCAAATTAGTCTATGGACAGCAGGGCTCATTTTAACGCGCACATTTTTGTAGCCAAATTTGATTTCTTGGTGTACAATAGACAACAGCAAGAACGGAAAGGGAGGATAATCATATGCAGAATAAAAAGAAACTGATTTCTGTAGGGGCAGTCGTAGCGCTGTTAGTGATTGTTATTTTTTTGCTTGTTAATAAAAACGTTTTTATGACAGGCAACAAGGATGCTGAGGTGGCAGGAAACACAGTGTCCACTGAGGAACAGACAACGGTTGAGGAAACCGATGTCAAGGAGACTGAAACTGCAAGTGTGGAGGAAACACAGGAGCAGTCAGATGTAGACAAGAGTATTTACATGGACCCGGCAAAGGATGTGGAAGAAAGAGTAGAGGCTCTTCTTGCACAGATGACCTTAGAGGAAAAGGCGGCACAGATGGTACAGCCGGAGCAGCAGGCGATTACACAGATTGAAATTACCAAGTATGGTGTTGGATCTGTATTAAGCGGCGGCGGTTCTGCACCAAGAAGAGGAAACGGTGCGGATGACTGGCAGGCACATATTAACAGTATCAAGGAAGCGGCGTTAAAAACGCGTCTTGGAATTCCGGTGCTGTATGGCGTAGATGCAGTACATGGACATACCAATGTATATGGAGCTACTGCATATCCGCATAATATCGGATTAGGTGCTGCAAATGACGAAGAGCTGATGGAGAAAATGGGTGCAGCTGTTGCAGAGGAAGTAAGAGCAACAGGTATCCAGTGGACCTTTGCTCCGACACTGGCAAACCCACAGAATGAGCTTTGGGGAAGAACCTATGAAGGCTTTGGTGAGGATGCAGAGCTTGTAGCGAAGCTTGGTGCGGCATTTGTCAGAGGTGCACAGGGTGAAATCGGTTCCGAGGAGCATTTATCAGAGACTAAGGTGCTTGGCACTGCAAAGCACTATATCGGTGAGGGCTATACCACAGCCGGAATCAATCAGGGTAATGTAGAAATGGACGCAGAAGAAGTCGATGCTTTACTGCATGATACTCTGCTTGTTCCATATAAGGCAGCTTTGGATGCCGGTGCAAGAACTGTTATGGTTTCTTTTAATAGTGTAAACGGATTAAAGTGCCATGAGAATGATTATCTGGTAAATCAGGTATTAAAGGGTGAGCTTGGCTTTACCGGACTGGTAGTAGGTGATTACAACGGCGTACAGCAGGTAAGCGGAGCAACCTATAAAGAGCAGATTGCTAACGCAGTAAATGCAGGCGTAGACCTCCTGATGGAGCCATATGCATGGAAAGAGGTATACACAAATATAATCAAAAATGTGGAAGACGGAAGCATTTCTCAGGAAAGAGTAGACGATGCCGTAAGAAGAATTCTTCGTGTTAAGTTCGAGGCAGGATTATTTGAGGAACAGATAGGTTCTGAAAAAGAAAATGAATTACTTGCTGAGTTTGGTTCTGATGAACATAGAGAAATCGCAAGAGAGGCTGTCAGAAAGTCCATGGTATTGTTAAAGAATGACAAGGTGGATGGCAAGACGGCTATGAAAGTCTTAGCAGACAGCAGCAATATCCTAGTTGCAGGTTCCAAGGCAAACGACATCGGCGCACAGTGTGGCGGATGGACGATTTCATGGCAGGGAAATGTCGGTAATATTACCAAGGGAACTACTATCTTTGATGGTATAAAGAATGTAGCAGGTGACAAGAACGTTATCTACAGCATGAACGGAACCGTTTCCGGAGATGAGGATGCGATTATTGTTGTGGTTGGTGAGGATCCGTATGCGGAAACAAGCGGAGACAGAAGCTCTTCTAATCTGACCATTACAAATAGTGACAAATCAATGCTTCAGAATATGAAGGAAGATTTACAGAAAGCAAGAGAAAACGGAACAGCAGTCATCATGCTCCTGTTAAGCGGCAGACCGATTACGATTGCTGACTATGTAGAAGAGTTTGATGCAATTATTGCAGGCTGGCTTCCGGGAACAGAGGGTGACGGCGTAGGTGACGTACTGTTAGGTGATTATGACTTTAGCGGTACACTTACCTATACATGGCCTTGGTATGCATCTGATATCGATACCAAGTTTGAGGATGAAAGTGCGGCAAATATCCTCTTTAAGAACGGAACCGGACTTACCAAGGACGGCAGCAGTATTAACGAAGAGGGAACAGTAACAATCGGTGCAAAGCCTGAAAAATCAGAGGAAGAAATTGCAGCCATTGCCGAAGGCAGTATTAATCTGGAGTCAACAGACTATGTATTAGAGGCAGAGAATTATACAGCGGATTCTTATCTTGTATTCCGTGGTAATGAGAATAATATCTCTTACGTTGACGGCTGGAACGGTCAGTGGGCAAATACCAAGTGGGATGTATGGGTACCAAAATCAGGAAACTACACACTTCACTTCTACATTGCAGCCAATAAGGATTGTAAAACCGTTGAAATCTACTATGCTTCACCGAAGATTGTAGATGACGGCAATGCCAATAAAACAGTGGTTCCGATGACAAAGACAGCAAGTCTTATGGATTATGAGGACTTTACGCTGGATGTATATCTGGATGCAGGAAATTATGAATTTAAGTTCATGACCAATGCGGCAAATGCAGCAGATTTTCGTCTGGATCGTATCGAGTTTGAATATACAAGCGGCGAGTAATGTTGTATAATATGTAGTGAAATTCAACGACCGATAAAAGGGCAGTTTTGGAGGATTTTACTATGGGGGAAAAGTGGCTTAAGCGAAGAAAGCGATTATTTGAGATACTAGAGGTAGGAAGTGATCTGGACAGAGTCAGCCGTATGTATGATTATTTTAATGCAATCAGTATTATTGTTAATCTTACGGTCAGCATCATGTATACCTATGCCGATTTCAGAGAGCGGTATGGGGACTGGCTGCTTGCAGTAGAAGCGATTACCGTTTTGATGTTGTATCATAAAAGTTGACACCCTATTCTCAAGGATTTTGATATATAA
>CAYLWP010000012.1:0-29741 GCA_964387365.1 uncultured Roseburia sp.
ACAGTATTGCCGAAAAGTATGCAGAGGTATGGAAAATCGATACGAATACATTTGTCAACTTTTATGATACAACACCACTCAAAAAGTCGGGGGGACTGAGAATTTTCTGCCCGACTTATTTATGTTTTTGATTCAAAAATCGGGTTTGCCGGAATCAACACCCAGCGCCTCTAACCACAAGAAGCAAAAGTGAAATCAGTTGGGCTGCGAAAGCCGACCATTTTGTATTCACACCCATTACAAACTGAACCTGAATTTAGTTATTTTTTCAGATACTACTTGACGAATGTATAGAATGCGAAGAAAATAAGGTGGTAGGAATTAGATTACATAAAGATAAGTATAGCGGAGAAAAGTAAATATGAATCAATATAAAGTAAAGGTATTAAAGGGAACGGAGCCAATTGCGGTAGAGGTTCCGGGATCGAAGAGTATTACGAACAGAGCACTTATGCTGGCGGCGCTTGGAAAAGAGACTTGCGTACTGCATGGAGTATTATTTAGCGATGATTCCAGAGCGTTCTTAAGCTGTTTACAAGAGCTTGGATTCGATGTAGTAATAGAAGAAGATAAGAAAATAGTGTCTATTAAGGGCATGGGAGGTGCGATTCCGAACAGAAAGGCAACGATTAATGTGCGCAGTGCCGGAACGGCAGCGCGTTTCCTCACCGTAATGCTGGCATTTGCAGGAGGACATTATACGTTACACTCTTCCGAGCAGATGAAAAAACGTCCGATGGAACCGTTGTTAACGGAGCTTCGTAAGGCAGGAGTAAAGATTACCTGCCTTGAGAAGGAAGGACACTTTCCTTTTGTGATTGAATCGGAAAAGGTAGGTATCAGAGAGATTACGATTGATACGAATATCAGTAGCCAGTTTGCAAGTGCACTTCTTATGTCTGCGACGTTGTTAGAGGAAGGCTTAACCTTACATATGTCAGGCGAACGTAGCAGTGGTGCATATGTGCTGATGACGTTATCAATGATGGAGCAGTTTGGTATTCGGGTTGAAAAAAATGGCGCAGACTGTGAGCTTTCAAAGGGACAGTCTTATGGTTTGAAGGAATACTTTATTGAGCCGGATATGTCAGCAGCTTGTTATTTCTATGCAATGGCGGCTATTTTGAATCGCAAGGTAACTGTTTTAGGAACGCAGGAAGCCGTTTCCTTACAGGGAGATAAGAAGTTTTTGGGTATTTTACGAGAGCTTGGCTGTCAGGTGGAGGATTTGCCGGAGGGAGTAACCGTAACAGGTGTTGCACATTATCCGGGAATCAGTGTGAATATGAAGGATTTTTCAGATCAGGCATTAACCATGGCAGTTGTAGCGGTCTTTGCAGATACACCGACCAGAATTGAACATATTGGCCATATCCGTATGCAGGAATCAGACAGAATTCAGGCGATTATCAATGAGTTGAACCGTATGGGGGTAGGTTGCAGGGAGCTTCCTGAGAGTGATGGTGTTGAGATTATACCGGCGCCGATTCAGCCGGCTGAGATCGAAACCTACGAGGATCACAGAGTTGCCATGTCATTTACGCTGGCAGGAATGAGAGCAGAGGGAATCGTTATTAAGAATCCGCTATGCTGTGGAAAGACCTTTGAGAATTATTTTGATGTGATTGATAGCTTATATGAAGCATAATTGAACAAAGAAAGAGATGAACACCTGTTTTAGGAGTTCATCTCTTTCTTTATGTCTGAGATTTTTTTACTGTCTATTTTGCCATCCATAATCATATGTTCAACCCACAGCTGAAGAGATTCTACGGTCATGGATATTTGCTCCAGTTCGTCCTGAATGAGAATGAAGTCTAGTAATTCATCGTCAGATACTTCTCCGTCCGCGGTGATTTCTATTAAGCGGTTTTTCTTTTTATCGATAGAATTCAGTGAAGCGAGCATTTCCAGTACGATTTGAGATAATATTTTGGATTCGATTCTAGGTACATATTCCATGCCGATAGGACATTCCTGTGAGCAGTAGTGGTTGCACAAGCCCGGATTTTTGTATTTTTGAGCCATGGTCAGTATCTCATCAGGGTGCGGAAGAGAACGTCCGCTTTCTATTTTTTCAATTCTGTCAGAAGTAATGGATTCAAGCAGCTCACTTGCCTTTTCGCGAGTGAGTTCCAGATTCTCGCGGCTAAGCTGATAAATATTTTTGTTTTCTTTTGTAGATTTCTTTCCCATATGAAAAACCATGCCTTTCTATTTCGCTTTTTTAGACCAAATAACCATAGGTAATTCGCGATAATATCCGTTTATTAAAGTTCATGTCTATTATATATTAATTACATAAATCAGGAAAGGTAGTAAATTCATTTTTATGAGGGGGCGCCTTTGTTGATGAGAGATTGAGAGAGCGAATAGTAAGAGGTGTCCGAGGGGATGCCTCTTATGCGTTTTATGGAATAAGAAATGAAAGAGGCAGTAAGTCATGCAGATTTACTACCTCTTTTGCTACATAGGCAGTCGGCTAATTAAATGCTCCGTCCCATACGGGCATATTCGAGATATATGCTTCCTCGACGGCAGGAACATAGTAAGCACCATAAGATTTTAAACCGTCATCTGAGGTCTCTTCGGGTAGTTCGATATAGAAACGATAATATGGCATAAAGTACTCTTCGTGTGTGCCTGTTCGGTATATGAGTTCAACTTTTGAGATGTACTTACGGCCGGGCATTTCATATGGAACGGTAGTGATATAGTTTCCGTTTAGTAAAAGCTTCTGTGCTTCATTGGCTGTAATAATAGGATAATCGCCCATCTTATCTGATAAGTCGGGCCGGTATATTCTTGCTAACCGGACATCGCCATTATGATCGCAGTAAAATGCTACCCGATGAAAATTATAATTGATGATGGACTCTGCCGGATTATCCTTTTTGTCGTAGAAGGTAATATCATATCCCTGTTCGCGATATATATTGTAATCACCGCCGGAGATATTAATCTGTGGATTATTCATGCCAATCAGATTTTTATAGGTTTCTTTCAGATATTCTGCGACGTGTTCAACATCTTTATAAGGCGCAGCATCCGTATAGTTATATTCCTTCGGAAGCGAGATTGCGGGGTCGAAGGTTATATCTGCGGTCAGGGTGGCATCTACTTCGATTTTGACACCATTGCTTTCAACAATAACCGCAGTTGGAGCAAAATATGCGTCCGAAGCATCTTCCCCAAGCTTTTCCGTAATGACAGCCTGTTGCGCTTCATCAGGAGTATTATTTGTAATGATAAGGCTGTCGGTATCCATGCCGAGGCGCATTGCGACATCAAGCAAAAGTGCTTTCATTGCGTCAAAGTCTACGCCTGTTATTCGAAAATAACTGTCATAGGTTAACTGATTCTGATAGACCGGCAGGGTAGGGAGCTTGGCAGTTTTATTCCATGGATTTTGATTAGTAAGCTCAGAGATATCGTAGGCTAAGTACCCCTCAAAGCCCATTGCGCCACCGTCATCCGCGGTGAGAGTCAACATGGGGAGCATGTGAGCTTTGGTTGAAGAATTCGGAGTCACTTTGTCTGAAAAAAGCCAAAGTCCTGCGAACATCGCGATAGCAAGGCAGGCAGCAAACGTACTCCATTTCAGGAAAGCGGTTCTTTTTTTGGGGGTTCGTGCTGCGATTATGTGAGTTTCATCGATATCACCAAGGATTTCATACAGAGTTTCTTTTTTCATAGCTCATAACCCCTTTCGAAAAGATAGTTGCGTAATTGGAGACGCAGGCGGTTTAGTGTCATGGAAACAGTGCCTTCTTTCATACCGTGTCGCATTGCGATATCGGAAATACTGTCCGTGTACCAGTATCGACAAACAAAAATATTTCTTTTTTCCGGAGAAAGGGTGCCCAGAAAGGTATTAATCGCTTTTACGAGCTCCCGGTGATGGAGTGCCTGTTCGATGTCATTCTTGCCGGATACACATTCTCCCAGTTCGTCAAGAACGATGGCGATTTCACCGCCACCGCGTTTCTCGGCGGTATTGTGCTTGTATCTGTTAAATGACAGGTTTCTTGTAATCTTACCAAGAAAGGTTGACAGTACGACGGGTCTGTGAGGCGGCATGGAGTTCCAGGCGTTGAGATAGGTGTCGTTCACGCATTCTTCAGCGTCTTCCATGTTATTTAATATGTTTCTGGCAATGGAAGTACAGTACTTTCCGTACTTTTCTGATGTAGCAGGAAGTGCGTCCTGATTTCGCTCCCAGTATAATTGGACTATCTTGCTGTCTTCCAATGAAATCACCTCGTTTCCGTTTAATCTCTTTCACTTATATACACAACTTTTGGGTCGAAATCTCACAGAAAATTATATGTTATTTTAATCAAAGTTCTCTGCGGATTAATGCGCTCTTTACTTCACTTATCTGAAGACATTCCGCTTACTGCCGAAATTACTAACCCTATTATACTAGGTGAATCCATTGATGACAAAGAATTTCGTCTTGATGTAAATGTTATTCTAAACGGTAGCTCTATTCTGAATCTCGAAATACAGATTGCTAATAAGCTGAACTGGCCAAATCGTTCTATCAGCTATCTGTGTCGTTCCTTCAATCAGCTGAATAAAGGAGAGGATTATAACGATATCAAGCCTGTTATACATATTGGTTTTCTTGATTACACTTTATTTGACGATTATCCTGAATTTTACGCTACCTATAAGCTGTTAAATACGAAAAACTTTCATGTGTACAGTAGTAATTTTGACCTCCGTGTGGTAGACTTAACTCAGATAGAGCTTGCAACTGACGAAGATAAACAGTTTCAGATTGACTATTGGGCTGCACTCTTCAAATCTAAGACATGGGAGGAAATGAAAATGATCGCTGAAAAAAACGAATATTTGAATGAAGCTTCCAAAACCATATTTCATATGACTGCTGAGGAACAGATACAAAAACGCTGTCAGGATAGAGAGGATTATTATAGTGATATACGCTCATATAAAAAAGAAGTTACTCGATTAAGTAATGTTATTGTTGAAAAAGATGACTTAATTGCTGAACAGACCGCTGCCTTGGCTGAAAAAGATAATGCCCTTGCCAAAAAAGATAACGAACTTGCTACTCTGCTTGAACGCATCAAAGAATTAGAAGCGCAACAGGCAAGCAAATAAATAATTAAGCCAATATGTATACCTGCCTTTATGAATTGAGGGCAGGTATTTTTTATAAAAGAATTCTTATGAAGCAAAAAACACTCTGCGAGGATGCGCAAGGCACATTCTGATTTTCTTCATCAAATCTTAAGGATTTACATAATTGGAACTTCATAAAGTTTCGTGTACAATAAAGTCAGGATAAGAAAAACGCGTGAAATGACTTATCGGGGCGAAAGTCCATAGGAAAAAGAAATCCAAGGGGAGAGAGACATGTATAACATACTGGTATGTGATGATGAAAAGGATATTGTATCTGCATTAAGAATTTATCTGATGTCAGAAGGCTATCAGGTATTTGAGGCATATAATGGAAAGGATGCATTGAGACTGTTTGCCGAACATGATATTCATTTGGTGTTGATGGATATCATGATGCCGGAGATGGACGGTATAGAGGCAATGGTGAAGCTACGCGAGAACAGTAATGTACCGGTGATTCTGCTTACGGCAAAAAGTGAAGATACAGATAAGGTGCTGGGGCTGACCATCGGAGCGGATGATTATGTGACAAAGCCGTTCAATCCGGTGGAGTTACAGGCAAGAGTAAAATCACAGTTGCGCCGATATATGCAGCTGGGCGGTGGCAATGTGAAGCAGGAGATATTAGCGATTGGTGGGATTGAGCTGGACGACCGTACCAAGGAGGTAACTCTTGATGGCGAGAAAACTGCGCTTACCAGAACCGAGTATGACATATTAAAGTTGTTACTGGAAAACAGGGGAAAGGTATTTTCACCGCACCAGATTTATGAAGCAGTGTGGAAAGATAATCCGTATGGCGCTGAAAATACGGTAGCAGTACACATCAGACATCTAAGAGAGAAGATAGAGTACAATCCCGCAGAACCAAGATATCTGAAGGTTGTCTGGGGAAGAGGCTATAAGATTGAGGGATAAGTGCAGGAGAAAAATAATATGAAGAGAAAAGGAATTGCAATTTGCTGTATATGTGTTGTGGCTGTTATATTAGTGGCAGGAGTTTGGACGAAACCAAAGACATTAGGAAATATTAGCCGCAACGTGTCAGAACTGTCAAGTAGTACTTCCATGGTCTCATTTACAGCAGAAGCCGGAGATAAAATAAAATTATCCTTTTCGTCAGAAATAGAAAAGGGAACATTAGGAATTACACTTTGTGATTCCAAGGGAAATGTAATAAAAGAGCTGGAACAGGCAAAAGAATTAGAAAGTATCCATGTATTGGATTATGATGACACATACATATTAGTGGCTAAATATGATGACTTTGCAGGAAAATTTAAAATTACTGCCTACGATATTACGGAAGCAGGCAGTATTTATCAAAGGTGTAGCACTTCATAAAAGTGCATGATTCAGCCTTCTGTGGGAAAACAGATTTAGGTGGACGATGAAAAGGGAGATTAAGAAAACGAGGTGGATATTATGAACAAAATCAAGGGTTCCATATTTGCAAAGGTAATTGCATGGATATTATTGATTTTAAGTGGATTCTTTTTTGTGATGAGCTGTATCACAACCGTATTTATGGAAAATTACAGTGTTTTCAGACTGACGCGGGATGCTGTGTTGGAGGAACAATTTGCAAATATCAGTAACACATATTCCGTGATGGCGATTAACCATTATCGTGAAGGGCTGGGGGATGATTATTTTTCCGACAAAGCCTTCCGCTACGGAATCATAGAGGCGGAAAGTCCGGACGGCATTGATTTGAATAAAGAAAGCAGTTATCTGCATAGAAATTTTACGGATACGGTTAGCAGGGAGAATTTATATGTTTTCCCGATTAGTCTGTCAGAGGATACCAGGATTATGTATTCCGATGATTTGTTTGGCAGTTATGGGTATAGTACAGGCCTTGTAGAGGATAGAACCTTATATGCGGACAGAATCTGTTATGACATAGCAGAAGGAATCTTCTATTACCGGGCAGATGGTAATTATTATCCGGCAGAAAGTGTAAGTATCAGGGTAAGTCTGCAGGCAGAAGAGACGGTTGATATATCAGAATATTATTCCTTCCAATATGATAATGAGAAGAAAAAATACAGGATAGGCACCAATCAGGTTGATATAGCGGAAGAAATCGTATTATCGCCGATGGATGAAGTAACATATATATATGAAGAAAATAGAACAGCGCAAGCGATAGGCGAAGAAAACGCAGAGACTCATTATGTGCCATCGCAAACAGAGGGCGCGGTGGATATGGGAGTGCAGGAAAACCCGGACAGGACATCTGACCAGCTGCAGGTTCTCATAGGCAGCAAAGAAATGGAAATACTGCAGAGTGAAGATGAAATTACCTTCAATGTGTTTGACGGCACGGCATTAGCTTATTCTGAATGGGGACAGTTACTTTTTGACGATTTCAGAGAAATAGATGCGTCCGAGCTGTTACTTATCGATTCCTCAGCAATTGGGAAAAATAGATTTATGGAGGTAGACAAATCCTATCTTGATGAAAATTATACGCTGCATGTAGTTGATAAGAGTACGGAAAAAAATTATCTCATCGTATCCTATATTGATAAAGCTACCTTAGCAGCACAAAAACAGGCGTTTCTGCGCAAAATCCAAAATAACAGCCCGGGTGCGAGGCTGGAAGCTGTTATTTCAGCGGAGGGAGCAGACCTGTATGTGCTGATGGAGATACTGGTTGATACGCTGTTTGAATGGAAGGAAAGCATCATTGTCGTAATGTTTGGCATGTTCTTTCTTGCTGTCGAAAGCTTCGTATTTCTGATATGCGCAGCAGGGCATAGGAGAAAAAAAGAAGAAATCGTGCCGACCTTTGTAGATAAGATTCCGTTGGATTTTTTTTGTATTGTCGTTTTTATGATAGAAGGTATTGCAGGCTGTGTGTTGGTGGAAATCAGTTATTCGGATTCGGCAACCCTGATATTTCAAATGTTTTCCGCTATCGGCATGATGATGGCATGTGTCCTTATGGTGACACTTTTAAGCTTTGCAGTCAGGGTGAAAATGGGTAAATGGTGGAGAAATTCGGTTATTTATTGGATATTTGCCAAGGCAAGAAATATGTGTCAGCTTTTTTGGTACAACAGGGGAATGCTATGGAAACTATTAGCTGTTGTGGCAGTGGAAACACTGGCTGTAATATTTCTTGGCTGCTGTATGGGGGTGGGCGAAGAAATTGCAACGTTTAAGATATGCGAGCTTATTATAATACTACCTGTTTTGGTGGTGTTGGTCTTGCAGCTTCAGAAGCTTCAGGAGGGCAGTAGGATGATTGCAGAGGGCAATCTGCAGCAAAAGATTGATACAACGAAGATGTTTTGGGAGTTCAAAAAGAATGCGGAAAACCTGAACCGCATCGGAGATGGCATGTCCTCAGCGGTGGAGGAACGAATGAAGAGTGAACGCTTCAAGACAGAGTTGATTACGAATGTATCACATGATATCAAAACGCCGCTGACATCGATTATTAACTATGTCGATTTGCTGGAAAAGACCGATATTCAGGATGAAACGGCAAAAGAGTACCTCGAGGTATTGGAGCGTCAGTCGGCAAGGCTGAAAAAGCTGATTGAGGACTTAATCGAGGCATCAAAGGCGTCAACGGGAAATCTTTCCGTCAGCATGGAGGCGTTGGAGGCAAATGTCTTTGTTACGCAGATTCTTGGTGAATTTGAGGAAAAGCTGGCAGGTGCAGGTCTTGAGCTGATTATTACTAAGCCGGAGGAAGAGATTCCGGTGAAGGCAGACGGAAGGCATCTGTGGCGTGTTGTGGATAATCTGATGAACAATATCTGTAAATATGCACAGCCGGGCTCCCGCGTTTACATTAATCTGGAGCAGACACAGGATAAGATACTGTTAACCTTCAAAAATATGTCAAAATATCCGCTGAATATCACGAGTGAAGAGCTGATGGAGCGCTTTGTAAGAGGTGACAGCTCCAGAAACACAGAGGGAAACGGCTTGGGACTTTCGATTGCAAAAAGTCTGATGGAGCTGATGAACGGACAGCTGTTACTGTTTATTGACGGCGATTTATTTAAGGTAGTGTTAGAGTTTCCAAGATAAAAGGTGCAATTCATATGCATTTTGGATTAATTTTGCTTGACATTGAGCGGTTTCATGCATAATGCCGAAAATGAGAAAACAAGCGACATAATATTGATATTTTTCTGTATAGAGGATATAATAAGGTTAATCTGAAATGTGCGATCACTCTTGTTATTTTGAACCTACATCACTTTAAACGGGATTCCTATATCGCCTCATTGATGTCATGCCCCCCATTATGGCCAGGGGACGGCAGAGAGAAGGGCTGCGGTCACCCACCTAGCCAGAGCTAGGAGTCAAAATACAGGAGCCGGCATTTTGGAGTATACGAAAGAAAAAAGCAGCCTTAAGGGCTGCTTTTTATGTGCTTCGGCAAAGAGTCAGGTAGATTCTTACTTGTGTAGGAATCCATCTGAGGAATGGCTGTTAGTCTGGCTAAAAAATAATAGGGGGAGTGTGCCGTTTGGGGAAGCATCGTCTTCATAAGCTTACCATTGTCATTGTCTGGGTGGTAATTGCTGCCTGTCTGTATCAATGCAGCGTATTGTCTTCAACAGAGAAAAATCCGGAGTATACCTATGAGGAGAGCAAGGCAGAGGAAAATTCGGAAAAACCAAAGAAGCATGAAACGATACCGGAGAGGCAGATTCCGGGCGAAATGATAAGGGTTTTGATTAAGACAAGCGATTTTTCTGCAATTTATCACGATGAGCTGATATTCAGCAGTGAAAGCGGCATGTACATAGAACAGGATAAGAAAATAAAAACGTATGCTCCGAGCGAAGAACTTAAGATAACAAAACTTGACTTTCAGGATAAGCAGATATGCATCAAACCCTATGAAAACGGACAAATTAAGGTTCATAATGTTACGCGGGTCCAGGAGGTACGTTATCGGGGGAGCATGGAGTGCTTTGGAACGCAGGACGGCATTGTGTTAGTAAATGAACTGCCGGTTGAGGAATACTTATATGGTGTTGTGCCAAGCGAGATGCCGGCAGTTTACCCGGAAGAGGCCCTGAAAGCGCAGGCAATCAGTGCAAGAACATATACCTATTTTCATAGGAAGAGCTTTGCCTATCCGGAGTGGGCGGCGCATGTCGATGACAGTACGACCTTTCAGGTGTATAAAAATATTTCCGAGAATGAGAACGTCAACCGGGCTGTCGATGCCACCAAAAATCTGGTTATGATGTATCAGGGCGAGGTGATTGAGAGCTTTTACTATTCGACCTCGAGCGGACGAAGTGCCGGCTATGAGGTCTGGAAGCCGGGGGAAACAAAGGGATGGCTGCAGGGAAAAAAAATGGCTGCAACAGAGCAGGCTTTGATACAGGGAAAGAGCTTGACGGCAGCAGAACAGGACTCTGTACAGACGGAGGACTTTTCGTATAACAGTAAGGAAACTTCGGAGGTAGTTCGGGATAGGGAAAATGCGTATCGGACGTATATTACGCTTGGAAATGTCAATGATGCAGAGTGTCAGGAGCCATGGTACCGGTGGGAATATACCAGAAGCATTGAGGCTAAGGAACTTCTGAAACGAATTGAGTCTTTGCAATCAAAGTACCCGGATGAAATCAGTATTCGCTCCAAATATAAAAAAGGAAAAAAACTGACACAAGAGTCAGAAATTCTTTCCTGCAGAGTCCGGCAGCGGGAGAAAAGCGGCATGGTGCAACAGCTTTACATACAAACCAAGAATTTTGAAATCATAATAAAGACGCAACAATGCATCAGGGAAGTGCTTGCCCGAAATGGTGATGTAATCAGAAAAAATGATGGCTCGGAATTTACGCTGGGTGAGCTGCTGCCAAGTGCCTATTTTTACTTTGATGCCTTGTATGAGGACAATGGCTTAAAAAGTATGACGATACACGGGGGCGGCTTCGGACATGGCGCCGGAATGTCGCAGAACGGAGCAAAGTGCTTGGCAAAGTTGGGGCTTGCGGCGTCGGATATTTTGAAATATTATTACAATGAGATTGAGATAAAAGATGTTACGCAATTATGAAGGTACTGAATAATTATGAAGTTACCTTGCAATAAAGGGGATTGACTGCTGCATGTATATCTTCTTCTGCGGAGCACTAGTGAATCGCATGATTGCGGAGCAGTGAAATAACAATATTGTTTTTATTATAGATTTCAGATAAAATGAAATTGACAAATGGCGGAGACTGTATTGATGTGTTAAAGAGGTCGCATAATGTTATTGTTATACAAATTTCTACTCGAGACGATGATTATGGAGTTAGAACAGAGAATATAGTCAAGAATAGAAGAGTTATCAATCACAGAAGAGGAGGCTGTTATGGAGTTTACTTCACCTTGGAATAATAAAATATCCGTAAACCATAAAAGTATGGAGAAAGGATACGAGAATATATCCGAAACCAAGGATACGATTCTTTCTGTGTATGAGGAATTGGTGGAAGCGAATGATGCTTTGCTTGCCGAGTTGTCGGGCGATGTGAAAAAGAGGTTTGCTGGCGCAAAAGATACAACTGAAATGAGATTGAAGAATGTTACCAATACACTTGGGGCTATGTCAGATTTGCTTAAAAATTATACAGAGGATAATAAAAAGATAAATATGAATGCTGCAATACTTGCTGGCTCGGAAGTATGGAAAACGAACACAAATGTACATTTGAGCGGAAATACTAACTCTAAGATTACTTATGTAGAAGATTATGTAAATAAACTGATAAAAGGGGGGAAAGCGTTTATACCACAGAAGGTGGATAATGCAACGGTTTTAGATGCGTATGATTTGATGCGAGGTATGAATCTGATTAGTGAAAAGACAATACAAGAAAATTCAACAGCGAATAAAATAGAATTGATGAAGCCTCAATATATACCGTTACAAGGCGAATATATCGAGAATCAGAATGCTTGGAAAAATGTGAAGTTTGGAAATAGTACTAATTCGAATATACAATATTCCGGATGTGGAATTATAGCTACCTACAATGCACTATAAGCGTTGGGAAATGCACATTCTGCAGATATGATGATGTCTGTAATCAGTGCATATGAAAGAGATGGTGCTGCTGCAAATGGAGAGTTTGGGGTAGCACCACGAGCAATAGCATCATATTTTGCCCAGAAAGGATATCGGGTGCAAACAACAGAATCAACAGATTCATGGATGCTCAATCAATTCGACGAGAATAATGACGTTGCGATTGTAACTGTGTATAATGATCAAACAGATATTACGCAAATGCTGCATACAGTATGTATAACCAAAACAGAAAATGGTGGTTACATTGCTCATAATATAAATAGAGTGAAAAATGGAAAGAGTGTACCATCCGACGAAAAGACTACACTTGAAGAAGCGATTAAAAGTATAGGGAGAGATTCAGTAGCAATCAGTGTAATAGGAATCAAGGAGCCTCTGATAGGTGATTTCCCTGAGAAGGTAGATAATTACGAGGCGTGAGGTGTCAGAATATGAAGAATAGATGGAGCATAATCTTTATTTGTTTTATGTGTGCGATGTTAATGTGTGGTTGCAAAGCGGAGAAAGATGACATATTTGCTCAAGACGGAAAGTTTGAAGTGTTATGCATAAATGAGACACAGAGCAATCCCAATAATCGAAAGCAGAAAAAATATTATTATTATGAGCAGTTTAATGAGATATATCGTTATTCTTTAGAATCAGAAACACAGGAGATGTTATATGATGCAGAATACACCATTTGGTCATACTGTATAGCAGAACCTTATTTGTTTTATACATATAGCGAGGAGGGGATTTATAAAGTAAACAGATTGAATTTGCAGACAAAAGAGAATTCGCTCATGTTCGAAAATCAGATAGGAGGAAATATATACCTTAATATAGAGAATAATTATATTTATATTACGGTGGAAGAGACAGGCATAGGAGGAGACACGGGAATATATGCATATAGATGTCCTTTGAATGGTGATTTCATAACGGACTATGAAGAGACTAATGATTATTATAAGACAAGTTATGGATTTTCAACAGATGAAGAACAAAGAGTAAATCTTGGTAAAAAGTCAGTGATTATTAGAAGAAATTGGAAAGATGATGAAATACCGTACAGTTACCAAGTAGAGGGAAAAGATGAACAATCAATTACTTGCTTTGAAGAGAGTGAATATAGAAATTCGGCTCTATATCAGCAGTATATGTGCCAAGAGGATGAATCAACAATTATAGGATTAATCAATGTTTCGGGTGACCCGAGAGTAAGTGTGCAACTTAGCCAAAATCAAATAAAAAGAGATATACTTTTTAGTTTAAATGTAGATACAGGAGAAAATAAGATTCTGTATGATACAAAAAATAACCGTACAAGAATTATAGGGTATGACAAGGGTGTCATATATTTATTTAAAAATAATTATAAGATTTATAGTCTGTCGTTAAAAGATGGGAAAGAAACAGAATTAATGTCTATTCCTAAATCTGATGATATAGTATTTGATTGGTGCGAAAATTATCTGATAGTAAGATATAGAGATATTAATGCAGGCATCAATCCACAGTATCATATACAAACACGAAAAATAGTTAATTAGGAAATCATAGAAAACCTTAGGTTGAAAAAAACTTGACTTTTCCACCTAAACTGTCTATGATGTCATTATGAGTAAATGACGAAATGCATTGAAGGTGCATAGTAGAGCTATATTTTCTTGCAGAGAGTGGAGGTCACCGGCTGTAAGCCTCCTAAGTTCAGATATAGTATCGAATTTCCCACCGGAGCAGCTCTGTTGAAGGTTTTTAGGTAGTAGGCGGAGACGTAGAGAACACGTTACGTTCGTTAGAGCCGTTTTGGTATAAGACCGGACGGGAACTAGGGTGGTACCACGATAATTCGTCCCTTACACTTTCGAGTGTAAGGGACTTTTTTGCGCGAATATGCAAAGTCATGGTGTTACATCGAAAATGGATGCTTGCATACAATTTTCGATGTGACACTATGACGCGCAACGCGACCGAGCGAATGAAATTCGCGAGGTGCATATTCGCGTCGCTGTGGTGTGAAGGTGACGCGCAACGCGACCGAGCGAATAAAATTCGCGAGGTGCATATTCGCGCCACTGTGGTGTGAAGGTGACGCGCAACGCGACCGAGCGAAGGACTTCGCGAGGTGCATATTCGCGTCAAATGGCTTAAAATGAAAGGAGAACAAGATGAACGCGAATTTAGAGCAGATTAAGCAGGAAATCATCGCCGGAGCAGGCGAGTTAAATTCATCTAAGGAAGTGTATGAATTTAGAAAAAAGTATTTGGACGGAAAAGCAGGTAAGATTGGCTTACTGATGAAGGAAATGAAGAATATTCCTGCAGACCAGAAGGCTGAGTACGGAAAGGGTGTAAACGAGTTAAAGGTATGGGCTTTGGACTATATCGGTGGACTTGATGATAAGATGAAGGCGAAAGAACTGCAGGACAGATATGAGTCTGAAAAGATTGATATTTCTCTTCCAGCAGTAGGAAGTGAGCAGGGTAACTTACATCCGATTACCTTAATTCGTAATCAGCTTATTGATGTTTTTTCAGGCATGGGATTTGAGATATTCGAAGGCACGGAAATCGAAACAGATTATTACAACTTTACGGCATTGAATACACCACAGGATCATCCGGCAAGAGATATGCAGGATACTTTCTATTTGTCACCGGAGTTCCTGTTAAGAACACAGACCTCTGCAGGTCAGATTCACGTTATGGAGAGTAAGAAGCCGCCTATCAAGATTTTATCTCCGGGTAAGGTATTCCGTTCTGACGATGATGCGACCCATTCACCGATGTTCACACAGATGGAAGGTCTTGTAGTAGACAAGGGAATCACTCTTTGCGACTTACAGGGTATGCTTGATGTATTCGTAAGCAAGATTTATGGTGAAGGTACAAGAACAAGACTTCGTCCTTCCTACTTCCCATTCACAGAGCCTTCGGTAGAGGTTGACTGCAGCTGCTTCGAGTGCGGCGGCAAGGGCTGTAAGCTTTGTAAGGGAACAGGCTGGATTGAAATCCTTGGTGCAGGCGTTGTTAATAAGAAGGTTCTTGAAAACTGTGGAATTGATTCTGATGAATACAGCGGATTTGCATTCGGTATCGGTATCGAGCGTACGGCAATGCTGAAGTATGGTATCAACAATATCAAGCTGTTGTTTGAGTCAGACTTAAGAGTACTGAAGCAGCTTAACGACTAAAATGTGAAAAGACTTATATAGATAAAGAAAGGAATGAATAGATATGTTAGCACCATTAAGTTGGATGAAGGAATATGTTGATATAGATATTACACCGCAGGAGCTGCAGGATAAGTTATTTTCATGTGGTTTCGAGGTAGAAGAGTTATATGAAGTAGGAAAGGACATCAGCAAGGTTGTTGTTGGTCATGTTTTAACCTGTGAGCCGATTCCTGATACTCATTTACATGTATGTCAGGTAGACTGCGGTGAGCATGGTCAGTTCCAGATTTGCTGCGGAGCAGATAATGTAGTTGCAGGAGGAAAGTTCCCGGCAGCGCTTGTCGGAGCAACTGTTTATGCAACAGCAAAGGATCATAAGACAGTAGAAGGTGTTATGACGATTGGCAAGGGTAAGCTGAGAGGCTATGAGTCATTTGGTATGCTTTGTTCCGGTGTAGAGCTTGGCGTAAGCGAGAATATGTATCCGGGTGCAGGCTATAACGGGTTGCTGGTTCTTCCTGAGGATGCTCCGGTCGGTGCAGATGTAAAGCCTATTTTAGGCCTTGATGACTGGATTTTTGATATTGCGATTACAGCAAACCGTCCTGACTGCCAGAGTATTTATGGTATTTCAAGAGAGGTTGCGGCTGTTTTAGAGAAGGAATTAAAGACACCGGATGTAAGCTATACAGCATCTGATGTAGAGTTGGACGGATTTAAGGTGACAGTTGACTGTCCTGACCTTTGTCCGCGATACAGCGCTCATTATGTAACGGATGTAAAGATTGGTGAGTCTCCTGCATGGATGAAGCGCAGATTGGCATTGGTAGGTATTGATGCGATTTCCAATGTTGTAGATATCACAAACTATATTTTAAAGGAATTAGGTCAGCCAATGCATGCCTTTGACTGTTCTACCATCGAAGGAAATGCTATCAATGTAAGAAGAGCAGCTGATGGCGAGAAGATTGTTACCCTAGATGAGCAGGAGTTAACACTGAGCAGCGAAAACATGGTAATCTGTGACGGTGTGAAGCCGGTTGCCTTAGCCGGTGTTATGGGAGGATTAAATTCAGAGATTCGTGAGACAACAAACACTGTTTTATTCGAATCCGCAAAGTTTGCCCGTGACAATATCCGAAAGACTTCAAGAGCTGTAGGAAAGCGTTCTGATTCCAGCGCACGCTATGAGAAGGGCGTTGACGAGTACGCAACTGTTATGGCATTAAAGAGAGCGCTCCATTTAATTGAAGAGTTGGAGTGCGGCAAGGTTGCCCGTACACATGTTGATGTAAATACAGGAAACAGTGTAGAGCCGAGAGAATTGACTGTAAGCATTGAAAAGGTAAATAACTGCTTAGGTATTGTAGTTCCAAATGAAGATATTCTTCGTATTATGAACAATCTTTCCTTTGCGCCAAAGATTGACGGAGACTCACTGATTATCCAGGTACCTGCATTCCGTGAGGATATCGAGGGATATCAGGATATCGCAGAGGAAGTAATCCGTTTATACGGTTACGAGCATGTTGTTCCGGCATTTATGCCATCTGCACAGGTTACAATCGGTGGATTGAATCTGCAGCAGAAGAGCGAGTTACGATTAAAGAATGCACTTTGCAGCGTAGGCGCTTATGAGTGTATCCATTATTCCTTCTTCTCACCTTCTGATTTAGATTTATTAAGATTGCCGGAGGATGCTATGGAGCGTCATGCAATCCGTATCATGAATCCAATCAGTGAAGAGTTATCTCTGATGAGAACAACACTTGCAGCATCCATGATTAATGCCGTTGTTCGTAACCAGAAGAAGGGTAACTTAGAAGGAAGATTATTCGAAATCGGTAATGTGTTCCTGCCAAAGGAGCTTCCATTGACTGAGTATCCTGACGAGCGCGCAAAGCTTTGTGTTGGTATCTTCGGTGAGAAGGAATCCTTCTATACCATGAAGGGGATTGCAGAAAAGATTGCAGATACCTTACATGTGAGCTTTGCCTATAACAGCACAAGTAATACCTTTATGCATCCATATCAGACCGCAAGTATCAGCTGCAATGGAGTTGAGATTGGTTACTTTGGTAAGCTTGCTTATGATATTGCAAGTGACTGTGACCTTCGCACGCCAATGTATCTGTTAGAGATTGACTTAAAGCTTGTAGCTGAGTGGTATGGCAAGAAGCCGGTATTCGAGCCATTACCTAAGTTCCCGGAGGAGCAGCGTGACCTTGCAATCGTTGTTGCAAAGAATATTACCTGTGGCGAGCTTGAGGAAGCGATGAAGGAAGCTTGTAAGTACATTACAAAGATTACTTTATTCGATATTTACGAGGGTGAGCAGATTGCAGCAGACCAGAAGAGTATGGCATTTACTGTTGTATTTACTCCGAAGGAGGAAGCATTTACAACAGAATCTGTGGATGCATTCGTAAAGAAGATTCTGAAACAGTTAAACAAGAAGTTCGGTGCTGAGCTGAGAAGCTAAGCAGACGAGTGAAAAGTGTTTGTTCAGCAAGAAACAGAACGCTTACTATATTTGAACTATTTTCTATTGAGCAGAAAAGTCTCTTTTGTAGATGACTTTGAGGAAAATGAAAGGTGGATATCCTGTGCAAGCAGAGTATCTGCCTTTTTTGATTAACCAGGGTGTCATACTCTAAATCAGCCAATCGCCAGATTCCCAATCAAAATCCCCTTAAAAAACTACCCACAAGCGACTCTAAACGCGTTATGGGTAGACGACCGGCAAATTTCTGAAGAACACTATCAAAACCTGTGGGTACGGACGAACGACAAATAATAGACACAGGGGCAACAGTTCGTTTCATCATCTCAAATCATCACCATCCCTCTTTAAATCTACTGTATATGTCGATAAATAATAAAAGAAAACAGATTACATAAAATATTTACGAAATTGTATATACAATTTCGTAAAATTATGTTGACATGTAATCTATAATAGTATGATTGCGTGTAGAATAATATGTTTTTCTGTTATCTAATTAACAGACGATAGAAAGAGAATTTCGAGGAGGGGACATTATGACAGAAAAAGAATTAAAACGAATGTCACGCGGTGATTTGCTGGAGATGCTTATTTCTCAGATGGAAGAAAACGAGAAGGATGAGACGGTATGAAAAGAAGGAACAACATATCAGCAGACCTGCCGGAAGTAGACCAGCTAAAGGCAGAGTTAGAAAGGGAAAAAATATGTAAAACGATATAAGCGCATCCTGCGAAGTACAGCATATTCCTTGCTGGTCGTTGCAGCAATTGCGGTATTGATTGCCACCATATGGCTACCGGTTTTACGAACCTTTGGTTCCTCGATGTCACCGACCTTGGAGGAAGGACAGATTGTCATAGTTATAAGAGGAACGGAATTTGAAAACGGCGATCTGGTATCGTTTTATTGGGGTAACAAGCTCTTAATCAAACGATGTATCGCAGGACCGGGACAAGTGGTAGACATGGATGAAAGCGGAAATGTCTATGTAGACGGAGAAAGGCTGAATGAACCCTATGTGACAGAAAAAACAATAGGGGAATGTGATATAGAGCTGCCGTATCAGGTACCTGATAATATGTGGTTCCTGATGGGCGACCAACGGGCGACTTCAGTAGACAGTCGCAGCACCATTATAGGCTGTGTTAACAAAGATCAAGTATTAGGCAGAGTAGTATACAGGATATGGCCTTTGGAGAACTTCGGATCCTTAAAGTAGATTAACGATTAAGAATGGCAGGAAGGGGGTGAAGAATGCTACATGAAGTACGATGCAGTGCAGTTTGTGACCGGAAAGAATAAAGACTATCAGAGAAAACGTGTATGGCGTAGAATATTTATCTGCATGGCAGTAGTAGTAGCATTCTGCACCACTTATGCCCTTATACGTCCGGCTATGACGTTGGATAATCCAACGTGCGGTATTGAGGATGAAAATCATACGCATGATGCAATAATCTGTTATATCGATACAAGCAAGGATGCGGAGACCTCTGCAGACTGAGAGAAAACCCTTCCGAAACGGCTTTCGGGAGATTATAGAAAGGATTTCATAGCAGTAGCAAAGAGTCAGGTGGGATACAGGGAGAGCACCCGCAATCTGATTATTGAGGAAGATATGTTAAAGGGTTATAGCCGATATGGTGAATGGATTGGCAATCCATATGGTGACTGGAATAACTCTTTTATGCTGTTTTGTCTAAACTATGCAGGTGTGGATTCTGATATCCTCCCGCAGGCAGAGGATTGCTCTGCCTGGAAAGCATTGTTAAAGGAGAACGATTTATATAAAGAGGCAGACGACTATACGCCACAGGCAGGCGATATCGTATTTTTAGATACGGATGAGGATGATGTAGAAGACCGTGTGGCTGTGGTAACTGCTGCTCATTCATCCGGTATTACTGTGATTGAAGGTGATGCCGGCAGCTCGGATAACAGCGTTACAAAGATAGAAATTTCGGTTTCGGAAGAAGCGGAAACAGAGGAGCTGAGTAGCGAAGAGGAAACAGCCACAGAGGAGCTGAGCACCGAAGAAGAAACAGCTACAGAGGAACTGAGCACCGAAGAAGAAACAGCCATGAAGAAGCTGAGCACCGAAGAAGAAACAGCCACGGAGGAGAGAACAAGTAAAGAGGAAACAGCAATAGAGGGATTAACAGGTGAAGAGAAAACAGTAGAAAAAGAAGAAGCTGCAGATATAGAGGATGAAGACAATACGCAAGAGGCAGAGAACGAAGAGAAGACTGACAAAACAGAAGAGACAGATAGTTCAGAGGCGATTGCCACAGAGCGTAAGGGAGAAGAGTCAGATAGTAATGAAGAATCTATGTCAGTGGAAGTGTTATCCAAGCTTCATAGTGATGTAGCAGTATCTGATAAGGTGGAAGTATCTTCGAAAACTGCATCCGACACAGAGGAATCTGCCGACGAAGAAGAGACACCAAGTGAAGATTTTATACCGAAAAAGGAGACAACTGCAGAACATGAAGAAAAATTAAATCTTACAATCATAGAATATCATGCTCCGGAGGATTACAAAGGAGGAGTGGTACAATATACGGAATACAGCCGGGAGGATACACGAATTTTAGGTTACGGTGTCCTTCCTGATTTTGCTACTATGCCGAAGGTTTATACCTATTCGGATGACATAGTAGAGGTAGAAGTGACTCTGCCTGAGGATAGTAGCGTGCCGGCGGATGCTAAGCTTTCTGTAAAGCATGCAACAACGGAAGCCGATATATATGATATCCTGTACAAACAGGCACAGGCGGCAGTGGATGGAGAGGTGAAGCAGATTGCATTTTATGATATCAGCTTCTATACCACCGATTTGGAATATATTCCTGTGGATGATACTGCGCAGGTAACAATGCGCTTTAAGAAGGGATTTGACTTACCGTCCAATGAGGTTTTTGTCCTGCACTATGACGAAGCAGACAGTAATCCAACGGTTATCAGTGAAGTGAATGTGGGTGAAAAGTCATCAGCTGCAAGGGCAGTACCCATGGCGACCTTTGCTATGGAAAGAGAAAGCACAGGGGTTACCATTTCCTATGAAACAGAAGGCTTTTCATGGTTTGCGGCGATAGAGATTCAGATACCTGCTTATACGATGAATATTTTATCACCGGATGCGCAAGGCAATCTGCCGAATCTGGATGGAAAGATAATTATGATTTCCACGGCAGGAGAAGGCGCGCAGTATGCTTTGTCGGCAGAAAATGTTGATGTTTATGAAGAATATAACGGAGCTATTCATCACAATCACCGTTTAAAAGCAATCCCGGTAACACAGGGAGCAGAAACAGTGTCTGCAACAACCGGTGATATTAATACGTTGCTATGGAAATTTATTGCAGTAGAAGGTGCTGCCAATACATACAGAATGCAATCGGTAAAGTATCCGAATTTATACTTAAAAATTTATCAGGATAATCGAAGACTGGAAACGGTTACCGATGCCGATGAAGGAATTTCAAATGTGGTTCAAGCCGGTACTACGAACGAAGTATTTTCGATTAAGTATCATAATTTTCTTGCATACGAAGAATTACCGCTTTTTGCTGATGCGGCAGGAAACCAACCACTTGACTACAAAGTATTTACAACGTTAAAGGATCCGAATGAAAGAGGTAACCTCACGTTTTCCGAATACACAGACGGCAGTGAGCCTCCGGCTGTTGATGCAGAGTATGTAAATGATTTGGGTGGCAAGTATTATATGCTCCTTGCCGTCAATTATAAGGATAATATTAGTAATATTCCATCAGCAGTGACACACCAGAATGCAGGTGCGGTTGGAGGAAAGAATGCATTAACAAGCCAGTTAGTCAACGGTTTCGATTATGAAAACGATGAAATAACGGATAAAAACTTTGAAAGGTATTATAATCTTGTATGGCTGTTTGAAAAAACAGGAACAGGCGGCGCCTATTACATCAAGGATACAGAGAGCGGCAACTATCTGAATCTGAATGAAAACGGACTGTCGCTGAGTGCGACAAAACAGGCAATCGAGGTAGTGAAGGCAGCAGGATTTAACAATCATGTAAATGAAAATGAGAATGCAGTCTGCCTGCGTGCCGGTGAGTGGTATCTGAATTTGAATAATAATACACCGGAAGAAATATTTACGTCTAACGATAGTGATAATACAATTAACGACCGTGCAAACCATTTTGTGCTTGCTTCCTTCCGTGACGTAAATGCCATGATTGAAGATATAGACGAGATTCTTGCAGGACTGGTAGAGGTGGAAAATGCGGACGGCACGACCTCCTATGTGTTTGACGATAATCTTGCCGGTGCCGCAAAGCCTGACAAAGTGGAAAATACCGTGAATCAGGGTAAAGGTCAGGATGAGGAAACCTTTGAAAAGAATTTTAACGATGCAATTGCGTATAGAAACCATATCAGCGAATTGGCGGTGGCGGCAAAGCTTCTTTACGACCAATTGACAGAGCATGAGAAGGGCTATGTATATAACCGTGAAGCCTTGGAAAAGCTTGAATGGCTGTGGCGTGAGGCAAAGCAGGTAGAGTCAGATGAGGTTAATGTAACGGTAAGGCTCTTTAATTACGACAAAACGGTAAACGAGACAGAGCTGGCAAAGTCCGGCTTCCAATTCTATCATCAGGCAGAATATCATAACTGTACGGCTGAGGATGGCAGTAATAAAAATAATGGAATATTGGGTGCAAATGAATCGGATTTGGATATGGGTCCCAAGCTGAATGAAGAAGGATATCCTTATATTGTCGGCTCTGATGAGGATAATATAAAAGTAACCGGGGAGTCCTCCTTTCAGGAACTGTTTGAGCCGAAAAATAAGTATCAGGTAGGTGAAATGAGCAACGGTGGAGGTCTGTTCCGGTTTGACGGCGACTATTACTATTATGAATCAAACAGAAACTCTGCTTACTTTGATAAAGAACAAAATAAATTTATCTTATACGATACGCTGGTTCGTCCGATGTATATTCATGCAAACAGAATGGCAGAGGACCAGGAGCTTGTATATAACTTCCTGCCATTTAACAATCCGGCAAGCACGACGAATCCGATTATTTTTGATGAGACACCGCTTACCGGTAATCAGAATATGCCGACAGCAGTACTGAATGAGCCGCCGGACTTATGGTTTGGTATGTACATAGAGTACGAGTTCTATATGCCGGATGACGGTCAGGTATATGGTAACGATATGATATTTAACTTCCATGGTGATGATGACGTATTTGTATATATTGATGATACGTTAGTGCTGGATATCGGTGGTACGCATGGCGCGCAGTCCGGTTCCATTAACTTTGCAACCGGTGAGGTATCTGACCCGCATAAAACAACGACACTGGGTAACATTCTGGATGCTGACATGGTAGAGGGCGATACCCTGATTGAATATACCGAGCATAAGCTGAGACTGTATTATCTGGAGCGAGGCGGTAATTCCTCCTACAACGGTATGCAGTTTAACCTGCCGCCGCTTCCGCAGGAGTACCTGTTTGTGTCAAAGCAGATTATTGGGGCAGGAGAAGATAATGAGGAAAGCTTCAGGTTACGAGTACTCAATGCAGATGACAAGAGTAACGCTTTTGCGCAGGGAACAACCTACGACATTATCGAAGACGGTCAGACAAGGGAAAACGCGGGAACTGTTGATGCAGACGGCAGCTTTTCCATTAAGCATGACCAGATTGCAGTATTTTCCGATAGTGATATGATTCGCGAGAATTCTGAGAATGTCATCGTGCAGGAAATCCTGACAGAGGAACAGGTAGGAAGCTATTCGGTTACCTATCGTCTGACCGGTGATACGGCGGCAACATCAGAGATTAAGAATACAACAGAAGTAAATAATACATACAGCACAGGAAATGTCGAAAGAACAGGCTCGCAGTTTGTGGCATTCCGAAATACCCTAAAGTGCGCGCTCAATATTACAAAAGAGGCAGCTGCGGGCACTACGATAGCAGAGGATGAGGAATTCAATATCTGCGTAAAGCTGGACGGCAAGCTGATTCCCGCAGGAACAGAGTATCTGCTTCACGACAGTGATGGAACTTACACAACGATGAAGGTGGAAACAGAAGGCTTTATCCGACTGAAGGTAGACCAGACGGCAACGATTGATGATGTCATAGCCGGAACAAGGTTCGAGATTTACGAGGACACAGCCGGAAATGACTGGAATCCGTCCTATAGCGGTGAGATTACCTGTCATCAGGAAACCTCTCAGAATCGTGGTCAAATTATAATAAATGACACAGGTGTCAGTGGCAGCTTTGGTAATGTAAGCTCTACGGTTGATATTACGGTTACCAACGATATTCATAGTTTTTCGGTTGGAATCCCAATCAGAAAAAAAGTGGATAAGCTCACCGGACCGGAAACATTCTTCTTCACGGTGGAGGAATATCAAAAGGTGGACGGAGCGTTTGTACCTGCGGATACAGATAATCCTGTTATGCATCCGGGAATCTCCATTACCATGGCAGAAGAGGATGCGGAAGGCACAGGCACGGCGGTGATTGGCTTTGCCAAGGATGACGAGGGTACTCACTATTATAAAATCAGTGAGGAGCGCGGAACAGGTGATTATATTTACGATACAATCTATTATATTGCAGAGGTTGTGATTTCGGAAAAGAATGATAAAAAAGAAGCTCTGATGAAAGCAATCCGGAAGAATGGAAAAGAGGAATTAGAGGATATAGATGCCGGATTTGAACTTGTATTCATAAATCGGTTAAAGACAGAGCTTGTCATTGACAAAACAGTGGTGGGAACTGCCAGAGAGGAGAAGTTTGACTTCATATTACAGAATGCGGACGGTTCTACCTATGAATTGTTCAATGAACTGCCGGAGGGCGCGACCTATGACGAGGCGGAGGATTGTATTCGTTTTTCAGTAAAATACGGCAATTCCATTACATTTTATCTGCCTGTGAACGCCAAGGTCAGTGTAACGGAGGAAAAGAAGGGCTACTATGGCACTTCATACTTCGTATCAGGCGAACAGAAGGATATCTATTATGCAAAGGATGCTGTTTTAAGCCATGTCAGTGTCGGCAGCAGCGGACTTGTTATCGAATGGGGAGATGACAATGACTCATGCACCTTTACGGTGAACTCCGAATACGCCGGCAAGATACTACTATATTACAGTTATGCTACGGACGAGGACGGAAGCTTTGATATCCTTGTCAATGGCAAAGGTCCGATACATGCGTCAGCACCGGCAAACGGCAGTCTGACAGTGGAAAAGGAAGGCATTCCGGTAGCCATTGATGTAAAGGAAGGAGAGAATATTATCGTTTTGGCAGACCCGGCAACGGGTACGGCGCCTAATCTTGAATATATCAGACCTACCTATCCGCAGGAAGGAAACCGCGCGGAGCTTACGGTTTTGGGAGCCACCAAGGTGGGCTTTATGAACAGCTATGAGTATGAAATACCTGAAACCGGAGGAAGTGGTGTAACACCATATATTCTAGGAGGATTGCTTGCTATGTTATCGAGCATGGCTTTACTCCTTTTATATAAATCAAAGCAGGATGGAAGGAGGAAAGGGGAAACTTAATACGTAAAAGATAACGACAGAAAAAAACAAGAAACGAAAGGGGATTTAAAAATGAAACGAATGAAAAAATTAGCCAGTGTATTACTGGCAGTGGTCATGGTATTGTCCATGTCACTTAATGTGTTTGCAACTGGAACAGGAACATTAACAATTAAGGGAACAACCGCAGGAAAGTCGTATGATTTATTTGAGATTTTTGATATTACCATACCGGATGGTGGTACAACAGCAGAGTATAGTATAAACGATAAGTGGGTAGAGTTCTTTAATGATGGTGGCGGGAATGCCTATCTTACAGAGGTGTCTGAGACTTCTGATGATGGGAATACGGTATCGGTAGAAATTAAAAATGCCACTAATGTTGGATTAGCTGAGAATTTCGTCACTATTTCCAAAGACGACATTGTAGACTTTGGACAGGCGGCATTAGCGTATGCTAAGGAAACAGGAAATCTTACAGCGGATTCCAAGGTAACGGGTCAGGAGGTACAACCACTGATACTGTAGATTATGGTTATTACTTGATTTATCCAAGCGATATGGCGACCGCTGACGGTTTTGCGACCTTGACCTCTGTTGCGCCTACAGCGGAGGTAACCATTAAGACCTCTTATTCGACTATTACTAAGACTCAGAGTGCGGATGAAGAGGCGGGTGTAGAGATTGGCGAAGTGATTAACTATACCATTACAGGTCAGGTTCCGACTGCTTCGACAGGTTATATTTACACAATAGAAGATACTATGACCACCGGATTAACTTATAACAAAGATATTGAAGTTAAAGTAGATGGTACAACCTTAACTGGCGGAACATATACGGTTGGAGAAGCTGATAATAAGCTCACAATAACAATATCTGTGGATAAATTACAGAATCAGGTGGGAAAGAATATTGAGATTACCTACTCTGCAACAGTAAAAGATGCGGCAGCACCTGCAGTCAGCACAAACTCTGCAGTCTTAATTTATGGTGATAATTCCAATCCAACAAAGTCTGCACCTGTTGAAACAAAGGTATTCAGTACACAGATTGTTATTAATAAGACAGATGGTACAGGTACAAAACCATTAGCCGGTGCAAAATTTGTACTGACCAATGAAGCTGGAGCGTACTATGACTTTGATGAAACTTCAGAAAAGGTTACATAGGTAACCGATTTTGATGATGCTGAGAAAAAAACGACAATTGCTGATGGTAGTGCCACATTTGCCGGATTAAAGGATGGAACTTATACATTGGTGGAAACAGAAGCACCTGCAGGATATACAAAGGTTGAGTCTATTGAGCCTATTACTATTGATGGTAACACAGATGAAGATCATACTGATTTGACCTATAAGGTAAATGTGCTTAATAAAGCCGGAGGGCTCCTCCCAGAAACCGGTGGTATCGGTACTACAATCTTCTATATTCTCGGCGGTATCCTGTTAGTAACAGCATTTGTTCTGTTAGTTAGCAAAAAGCGTATGACTTTCGAGGAATAGTTACAAAATAATCAGAAACAATCTACTGTGATTTACAATCGGAGGGGATTTCCCCTCCGGTGCACAGTGGTAAGGAGAATCTTGCATGAAAAAAAGAATCATCAATTACGCGATAAACTTCATACTGGTACTTATCTTTCTTGTAGGGCTGTCCTTACTGCTGTACCCTTCGCTTAGTGACTACTGGAACTCCATGCGCCAGTCGGAAGCGATTATCAGCTACTCGGAAGAGGTAGCTTCGATGGACAGAGAACGTTATCTGAAGCTGTGGCAGGATGCGGTGGATTACAATACAGAGCTTGCAGAGCAGCCAACGAGCTTTTTGAGAACGGAGGAACAGGAAGAACGATATGAGGAATTGCTGGATATCGGTGGAAATGGTGTTATGAGCTACATTGAAATTCCTGTGATTGGCTGTTCGGCACCGATTTATCACGGAACCTCGGACCCTGTTTTACAAGTAGCGGTAGGGCACTTGGACTGGAGCAGTCTGCCGGTCTGAGGCGAGAGCACGCACTGTGTTGTTTCTGCGCACAGAGGTCTTCCGAGTGCAAGACTGTTCACCGATTTGGACAAATTGGTAATAGGCGATATCTTTATGATGAGAACGCTGGATGAAGTGCTGACCTACGAGGTTGACCAGATTCGTATTGTGAAGCCGCATGAAACGGAGGAGCTGGTTATTCAGCAGGGTGAGGACTACTGTACCCTAGTAACCTGTACGCCGTACGGTGTTAATACCCACCGTCTGCTGGTACGCGGGCGCCGTATTCCAAACGGAGAAGAGGCAAGGGTTATCCGCGTTATGTCCGATGCGGTTCGTATCGAGCCTTTGATTGTAGCCCCTGTTATCATGGTACTTATCCTGATTTTCATCCTGTTGGTACTTTTCTTCAAACGAAGCCGGAGACCTCAGGAGGATGAGGAGCTTGACGAAGAGGATGAGGATGAGAAGGAGAAAGAACAACTTCCGAAGTAAGATACTTGCAGAGTATGCGAAAAATGTGGTAGACTGTGGGACGGTAGAAGTGAAATCGTGATGACAAACGCTTAGATTCGGAGGAATATAGATAAATGGAAGAACTCAGAAAATCAGACTTTTATTTTGATTTGCCGCAGGAGCTGATTGCACAGGACCCGCTGGAGGACAGATCAAGCTCAAGACTGCTAGTACTGGATAAAAAAACGGGTAAGGTGGAGCACCATGTTTTTACGGATATTCTTGACTTTTTGCATGAGGGCGATTGCCTCGTATTAAACAATACCAAGGTAATTCCGGCAAGACTGATGGGTGTCAAGGCAGATACCGGTGCAACAATCGAAGTCCTGTTATTGAAAAGAAGAGAAAATGATATCTGGGAAACCCTGGTAAAGCCGGGGAAAAAGGCAAGGCCGGGTGCAGTGATTTCCTTTGGTGACGGTATTCTTACCGGAACGGTGCTTGATATTGTGGAAGAGGGCAACCGACTGATTCAGTTTTCCTATGAAGGGATTTTCGAGGAGGTGCTCGACCGTCTCGGCGAGATGCCGCTTCCGCCGTATATTACGCATAAGCTTCAGGACAAGAACCGCTATCAGACGGTTTATGCCAAGTATGAAGGCTCAGCAGCCGCACCGACGGCAGGACTGCATTTTACGGAGGAACTGCTTGCCGGGGTAGAGAAAAAGGGTGTAAAGATTGCGTATGTTACGCTTCATGTAGGACTTGGAACCTTCCGACCGGTCAAGGAGGATAATGTGTTAAATCACCACATGCATTCGGAGTTCTATCAGGTGACGCCGGAGGCAGCAGAGCTGATTAATCGTACAAAGGCAGCAGGCGGCAGAGTTATCTGTGTCGGCACCACAAGCTGCAGAACGATTGAAAGTGCGGCGAACGAAGAGGGCAAGGTGGTTGCAGGCTGCGACAACACAGAGATTTTCATTTATCCGGGATATCGCTTTAAGGTGCTTGACAATCTGATTACCAATTTCCATTTGCCGGAGTCAACGCTGATTATGCTGGTATCGGCACTGGCGGGAAAAGAGCAGGTGCTTGATGCCTACAAGACAGCGGTAGATATGAAATATCGTTTCTTTAGCTTCGGTGATGCGATGTTTATTACTGACTTAACTTAATTTGCTTTGATACGGACTTTCTGATGCAGTATATGAAAATTCAGACAAGTTATTTGCTCCGGTTATTTACAGAACAATAAACCGGTTTACATCACGAGTTGACAGATTGTTTCAAATAGAGTACAATAATTGTAGTGTAGTTAAAATCTATATTATGAAGGGGTAAAGAGCGTGATTGAAAGAAGAAGAAGTAAAAGAACAGAGTTAAAATCAAGAATTATTGTTAAAAGACTGGATTCCGGTAAAACGGAAGAGGTAGGCGTTGAGGTGATAAATGTTTCCAAGACAGGTATCGGTTTCGAATGTGACGAATTACTGGAAATCGGAGCTGTATACGAAGCTTATCTTACCATCTGGACAAAGGAAGTCATCCATTGCTTTATCGAGGTTGTCAGAATCGAGAAAGAGCCGGAAACCTTCCAGTACGGCGGTATCTTCATCGGAATGCCTGAGATGGATCTTCAGAGAATCGATGTTTACAACGTAGTATCAGAACCGGAGAAATATATCAATAAGAAATAAATACAAAACTTCCAAGTGTGTATTGCTTGGAAGTTTTTTTCTTGACAAAAAAGCACAGAAAGTAGAAAATAAATTTAAGAACATCGGGGCTGACACTTTATTGATGAGGTGCCGGCTTTATTTGTATAAACG
>CAYLWP010000013.1:0-28356 GCA_964387365.1 uncultured Roseburia sp.
CTGTCAAATTCACTAACATAGTAGACTCCTATCGCACACTGTAATATTATACATACGCATAATATGTTTGTCAACAAGTTTTTCAGACACTTTTTCAATATAAAAAGAGAGCCCGCATACTGCTCAAGCCATATCCTGATATCAGTTCCTCGATTCCCTGTTTTATCTCTTCTCTGCTAAAGTAGTGCGCTTCTAAGAACGTATCCTCCTTGTCATTTAAATAAGAATAAAACATTAATCCCATTTCGAGATTATTCATGGAACCATTAGCGGTTAAATCATATAATTGATTCTCTGCCTCGCATATTCTGCCTTCATCAATCATAGCCAATAACTGCTCCAAGGTATTTTTCTCTTCTTCATTCTCTAATAAATCTGCCGTTGGAGATTCTGTATCAATATGAAATACAATCTTAAGTATCATTCTCACCATTTCTTTAATTAATCGCATAATATAATCCTGTTCAAACATCAGCTCAACTCCTTTCTGCCGTTTCTTAAAAAGTACTTGTCAGTCAGAAGTCACATATCTGCCACTACCACAAGCACTTTCCTCGTATGAAAAGCAGAAAGTATTCAATTATTCATGCGAATCTTAAAGGTTATAATCGTATCTCCTCTTGGAAGTCTATAGCAATAAATTGTATAAGCAATCACAATGATACATATCAGCAAATAGAGCCAAACATTATATACATTAATTCCCTTACTATGCTGCTGTTTATATATTGCCTTTGCTACCAACTCCTCTGTTTCTTCCTGCGACTCATGAATCACCGTCCGCGCCTGAACATCTCCAAACATCCCATAGGTATTAATGATTCCTGCTGGAAGAACGGCAATCGATACTGATATTGTAAAACAAAGAATAAATAATCTCTTCCAGATATTCATATGTTTTTCCTTACTCATATATAACACTCTCCCCACTCAAAAGTAACAATCATCAACGAATTCAAGGGACATAACTAAACTATAATAATTATATAAGAATGAATAAAAAAATGCAGTAACTATTTCTTATTTTTATGTTAAAATAATCGTAACTGTTCACAATAATAGAATTTTGAAAGGAACCTCCCACATGAAAATTGCAGCGGTCATTGCCGAATATAATCCTTTTCATAACGGCCACCTCTATCAACTGAATACTATCCGAGAAACGCTTGGTGCCGACAGGATCATTGTCGTTATGAGTGGCAATTTTACACAGCGCGGGATTCCTGCTATGGTTGATAAGTTCGACCGTTGTAACATGGCATTGGAAAATGGCGCAGATGTCGTTTTCGAGCTTCCGGTTTACTACGCTACAGGAAGCGCCGAGTTCTTCGCGCAGGGTGCCGTTTCCTTATTAGACAAGCTAGGCGTTGTCGATATCCTTCACTTCGGAAGCGAAGAAGGAACGATTGATACGCTTTTTTCCTGTGCAAAGGTTCTTGCTGATGAGCCGGATAGCTTCAAGCAGTCCTTACAGTCTGCGCTCCGTGAAGGCCTGTCGTTTCCTTCTGCTCAGGCAAAAGCATTATCCGAAGAGCTTGCCAAAAGTGACATTCTTACCAATCAGAACACTTTATCACAGGCAATTGCACTGCCAAACAATACCCTTGGTATCGAATATATCAAAGCATTACTCCGGCAAAAAAGCACAATCACACCTGCCACCTTAAAAAGAGAAGGCAATCAGTACCATGAGCTAACACTTTCCGATGAACAGCTTGCGTCTGCAAATGCGATTCGTTCGTTCCTATATGAATTATCTCAGGACACGGAAACCTCTTGTTTGTCGACTACCGGACAAAACCAAAAGCGCAAGCTCTCAGCAATTTCATCTAACACAAAAAAAGCTGACTTTGTAGCTCTTCAAAATCAGCTTCCTTCGTCTGTCTATGACTTTCTTGTGGATAAGTCTAATCATGATTTTTTATTCTCTGATGACTTTTCCACTATATTATATTACAAGCTTTTATCCGAACTGCAGTCCGGCAAGGGATTGGAGTCCTATTATGATGTGGCAGGACCGATTAGCGACGTGATTACCAAAAATCTGTCAGGCTTTACTACCCTGTCCGATTTCTGTCTTTCCTGCAAGTCCAAAAATCTGACCTACAACCGCATCCACAGATGCCTGACTCACATTTTGCTGGATTTAAAGCAGGAACAGATTACACAGTACAAAGCAAACGATTATGCCTCTTACGCAAGGCTACTTGGTTTTACAGAACAGGGAAAAGATGTTTTAAAAGCAATCAAAGCAAATAGCTCCATTCCTGTTATTACCAAGCTTCCAAATGCCTTGAAGGACCTTACTAATCCTGTTGCACTCTCCTCCCTGCAGGCTGACATTCATGCTTCACAGCTCTATTATATGATGCAGGGACAAAAATTCGGGCATGTGGCTAAGAATGAATATAGGAGGGAGATTATAAAAAGATAATCACACGTTATTACTTCACTAACTCAATGTAATAATCCAGCAAATCAAAAATCCAATCTCTCACATTAGAAAACCGGAATCCTAACTTTTCTGCTTTTTCAGTATTGATACTATATTCCGGCTCTCCATTATATGGAGCTTCATCTCCCAAATTGCTTATAACGGCTTTTGTTTCCGTTTTTCTTTCAACATAAGTAATAATCTCTCTTAACGAAACTGTGCCATGTGCACTGCCGTTTATAGCACCTGTAAAATCCTTATCTGCCAAGAATGCCATAAACTCTCCGGCTTCATCAGAACGAATATAACTCATTTGAAAATCAATATTGTCAACATTCATAGGAACAGCCTTCATAGTATGTTCTACATAAAACAACAAGCGCTTTGTATAATCATCCTGACCAATCGCGAAGGGATATCTGACAGCAATCCAATCTTTGTCATTATATTTTTGCCATAAAGCACATTCTGCCTGTCTTTTTATCTCTTCATAGGGAAATTCACTTCGAGAGCACCAAATCAGCTTTCGATTCATTCCATCGAAATCCTCTTCCCGCGTATCCGGCGTTTTAGGATCATAAACAGAGGTGCTCGACATATAAATATATTTTTTACACTCTATGGCATCCATCGCATATTTAATGTCATTAGAACAATATGCAATTTTATCGTACACAATGTCATAATACTTGCCTTTAAAAGCTTTTTCCATAGAAGCAGGGTCTGTTCGCTCCACCTGTATCCTTTGAACCGAATCGCCAAAATTATCTTTTTTCATCTGCCTCGTAGCTATTGTCACATCATGTCCCTGATTAATCAGATTTTTCACCATAGATATTCCAAAATACCTTGTTCCGCCTAATACCAGAATTTTCATACATAACCTCCATATACCCACAAATTGTACACAAATAATTCTGCTTATTTTCTTCCAAATGTAATCAAAAAGCCCGTACTTTTCAAAAAAGCCCGCTTTTCATTCATAATTTTATCCTTAATCCAGCCTCTCTTTTTTATATGTTCTTCCGCCTCTTCCCGCGTCAATCCTCGATTAATAAATACTTCAACGGCTCTTTTATCATCTGAACTATTATCTTCTTTCCAGCCTTTTTCAGCGATAAAAGCTGCCCGCAAGGTTTCATACTCGGATGTATTACTCGGATTTGCAAATTTCACTTTATCCTGAACTCGCACTTCTATCTCTTTTATTCCAAGTTCATTTAAAAGAAACGGAAGCCTTATTCCCACCGCATAATCCCTGTCTTGTTTCTCATATTCTGTTTTCCAATATTTTCTCTGAACCTCAGAATCCAAAATAGCAGCATAATCTGTCCCTTCTACATAAAAACCCGCATTATCCAATTCTCTGTTCACTTCAATGCAAACAAGCAATCCTCCTTTTTTCAAGGATGAAATCATATTAGTCAAGACAAGCTTCGGATTCGATAATTCACGCAAAAATGCCTGACAAATGACTACATCATATTTTTCTGTCTCCTGATAATCGTATCCATTCCTGCATAGAAACTTAACCTGATATTCTCTATTCTCATAAATTCGATTGGCATCCCGAATCATAACATCACTGATATCTATTCCGGTATATGTACTTCCCTCCGGCAAAAAAGGCATCATTACCCCTGCTAAATCACCATTCCCGCAGCCATAATCAAGCACATTTACTTTCTTATCTATTTTCCATACCTTTTTGATGAGAAATTCCATATAATCCAAATTCCATAGTTCAACTCTGGAGCTACGAATATAATCCAGTTTATCATTCCAATATTCAGCCGATTCCGTCATTCGTGAAAAATAATCGCATTTTAAAGGTTGTAATCCAAGTATTTGATCTGTCGTTACATTAAAAAACTTTGCCAATGCAATGACATATCTTACATCAGGTATTGCTGTCCCGTTTTCCCATTTACTTATAGTCTGAAACGATACACCTATAACCTCTGCCAAATAGCTTTGCGTAATCCCTTTAGACTTGCGCAGTTCATAAAGATTGAGAGAAATCATTCGCATCTAACCGCCTTTCCTTCCTCATAATATCATAACCTTTATCGCATTCACATCAATACTTGCTTGAAATTATTCTCTACTTATGCGAAGAAGGATTAAAAAATATCCTAATGGGAATATTTTTCGCATTAGGATATTTTTCATGTAGTCTAAGTTAAAGACATATGTACCGTCTATTTAGCATAATTCACAAAATCTTTTTGATACAACTCATAATCAACGAATGTTTGCAATTCACCAATTTGATTTTTCCATGCATTTTCTCGGACTTGCACCTTTTTGAATCCAAGTTCTTCATAGACATGTTGGGCGCGTTTATTATTATAATTCGTATCAAGAATTACTCTTTCGTATCCCATATCATTAAATAATGATGAGATAAGCATACTCAGAATTATTTTCCCATACCCCTTGTCATGCTTTGAAAAATCACAAATCTTTATTCCGATTTCAACTGTTTTCTCGCCTGCATTTCCATAGCTCATCTCACCAATAGGAATATGATTAAGTTCAATAATCAAGCGCCTATTCTCATCCGTATTTTGTCGTATTCGATTGGCAATTTGTTCTACCGTTTCGCCTGTTCCCGCAAATCATAAAAGGCATTCTTTGCTTCCGCTTTTGTTAGTTCTTTATCTGTATAAATTTGAATCAATACCTGTTGCTTTTTCATATTGATTTCTCCTCTTGTACTGAATAAAATATGTTTTCATATGTTTGTAATAGTATTATATAACCAATTTCAAGTTTTTCAATCGGTAAATGCACATATGATGGGGTAACTTTTACGTTTATGAGATGATTTTGGAGTGGATTTTTTTCAGAAACCGCTAATTTATCTACCCATAGGAACATCTTTTCGCACTCATGGGCAGATTAAGAGATAGGTTTTTGCTCAAGATACGTGCGCCGCAGACGCCCTAACTCAAAAAACACCCGGGCACTTACACTTGGGCATGAAAAAACCACCGGCTTAGCCGGTGGTCTGATTAATTCTTAAAACTATGAATCGGTGCCGGGATTCTTCCGCCTCTGTTTACGAAGGCATCACAGGAGAATTGGTTCACCGGCATGATTGGTGCATGACCAAGCAGACCTCCGAACTCTACGTTCTCGCCAACACCCTTTCCGATTACAGGAATGACTCTGACTGCTGTTGTCTTCTGGTTAACCATACCGATTGCAAGCTCATCTGCAATGATTCCTGCAATGGTAGTTGCCTTGGTATCGCCCGGAATGGCAATCATATCAAGACCTACGGAACAGACACAGGTCATGGCCTCGAGCTTCTCAATGGTTAATGCTCCGGCATTTACTGCGTCAATCATACCCTGATCTTCGCTGACAGGAATGAACGCGCCGCTTAATCCGCCTACATAGGAGGAAGCCATTACGCCACCCTTCTTAACCTGATCATTTAATAATGCAAGAGCTGCTGTGGTTCCCGGTGCACCTGCATACTCTAAACCGATTTCGCAGAGGATATCTGCAACGCTATCGCCGATAGCCGGTGTCGGTGCAAGGGATAAGTCGATAATTCCGAACGGAATTCCAAGTCTCTTGGAAGCTTCCTGTGCAACAAGCTGACCAACTCTTGTAACCTTAAATGCTGTCTTCTTAATTGTCTCGCATAATACTTCAAAGTTCTCTCCGCGCACGGATTCCAGGGCAGTTTTTACAACACCCGGACCACTTACGCCGACATTGATAATCGCATCTGCTTCTGTTACACCATGGAAGGCTCCTGCCATGAACGGATTGTCATCCGGTGCATTACAGAATACAACTAACTTAGAGCAGCCGATAGAATCATGCTCCTTGGTAAGCTCTGCTGTTTCCTTGATGATATCGCCCATCAGTCTTACTGCATCCATGTTAATACCGGTCTTGGTTGAACCAAGATTCACAGAGCTACATACCAGCTCAGTCTCTGCAAGAGCCTGCGGAATAGAGCGGATTAACAGCTCATCTGCCTTTGTCATTCCCTTACTTACAAGTGCGGAATAACCACCGATAAAGTTTACTCCAACCTCTGCTCTTACCTTATCAAGCGTCTTTGCAATGGTAACAAAGTCTTCCGATGTCTTACAGGCTGCTCCACCGATTAAAGCAATCGGAGTAACGGAAATTCTCTTATTTACAATAGGGATTCCGAATTCCTTCTCAATCGCCTGACCGGTAGCTACCAGATCCTTTGCTACGGTCTTAATCTTATTATAGATATTGGCATTGAGCTTATCTAAGTCCGAATCAATACAATCCATAAGGCTGATACCGAGTGTAATGGTTCTTACATCGAGATTCTCCTTATCTATCATATTGTTTGTTTCCAATACTTCAAAAATATTAATCATGACGTTTCTCCTTATCCTACCACTTAGATTCTGTGCATGCTGTTGAAGATTTCTTCTCTCTGGCATCTGATGATAACGCCAATCTCAGCGCCAACCTTATCCAGTTCATCGGATACTTCACTTACAGACTTGGTAGAATGGTTCATGTCTGCAATCATCATCATATTAAAGTAATCATTTACGATAGTCTGTGAGATATCAAGAATATTAATCTGATTGTCTGCAAGGTATGTACAAACCTTTGCAATAATACCAACCGTATCTTTTCCTACTACTGTAATTATTGTTTTCTTCATAACTTCCGACTCCTATTCCGGCTCTCCAAACAGGAAAGCAAATGTTTGTTTATTTTATAACAATGTCAACTACCTTTCATGATAAACAATTATGAACAAAATTTCAACCTTTCAGGCTAACAATTCTTTAAAACAGAAAAATTACACCTCTATCATTTGTGACAAGCCACTTCGATTTGCCACAAAAATAGGGAAATCATTCGCCTGATACGGATTGTCTGCCATCGTGATTTCAAGTCTGACTGTCTCATAGGCAAGCTCGGCAAGATTATTCTCCTTGCTCAGATGTCCAAGGCATACCGCCTTAAGCCCGTCATGCATCAGCTGACTTAACAGCTTGCCCGATGCCTCATTCGATAAATGTCCTCTTTTTCCGAGAATACGCTGTTTGAGATAGTACGGATAAGGTCCTACCTGAAGCATATTCACATCGTGGTTTGCCTCCAGCATCAACGCATCCATTCCCTTCAGACTCTCTACCGTATAATCATCATACATCCCAAGGTCTGTTACCACTGCCATCCTGTTTTTCCCATATTGGAACCGATAGGCAACCGGTTGTGCTGCATCATGGGAAATTCGCATAGGATTAATGGTAATATCCTTTAATATCATCTTTTCATCGGCACTGATTTCGTGGAACAGCCCCTCATCAATCTCGCCTAAGCTCTTTGTATTCTTAATTGCGGCAATCGTACCTGCAGTAGCATAGATGGGAATGCCAAACTTTCTGCTTATAACGCCAAGCCCGTTTATATGGTCTGCATGCTCATGCGTAATCAGAATACCGTCCACATCCTTACCGGTCAGTCCCAGCATTCCGAGCCCCTCGACAGTCCTCTTGCAGCTGATTCCGACATCCACCAGCAAATGTGTCGCCTCCGTTCCGACATACACGCAGTTACCACTGCTACCGCTTGCAATACTGCACATTTTCATTAAAATAACCAAACCTTTCCAGTCTTACCAACCTGTTGTACTAGCTCCAGTAAATCTCTACCTTATCGCCGTTCTTTAATTCCTGCATATACTGTGCATTCTCGCCGTTTACCTTGGTTACGATGCCCTTTCCACGCATTTTGCTCGTATCAAAGTCAATAAAATCAAATAAATCAACAAAACGATACACGTCTCTGCCCTCTAAAACAAGCGGCTTCTGATTTACAATGACAATCAGCTTTTCCTGTTCCTGCTGCTTTGCTTCTTCCTTGGCTGCATCCTCAATCATTTCACGGAAAACATTCACCGTTTCCTCTGAAGCAGTTTCCTGAGTCTTTGTATGTGTTTCTTCCGTATGCTTCGTTACGGTTCTGACTGTAATGACATCATTGTCATAAATTGCAGTATCCTTTACCGCCTTAGTACCGTTAACAACCATTTCAACCGTTTCCGGATTGAGATTCAGATACTGCAACATCTGTTCATAGGTATAGTAAGAATATAAGGAAACTGCGTCATCTTCTTTAATCTGATAATCTTCCTTTTCCGGTCTGCCGTTTACCTTAATCGGCTTATTCAGCGCAAGCTCGCTTCCATCCACAGTTACATGAATCTTGCCGTTATAGTCCACAAGCTCAGATACCTTCACCTCTGCCGGTGCACCTGCTGTTGATTCCTCCATAACAATCTCATCATTTACTCTGATCGGACTGCTCATATCCACTTCTTCGCCATTTACCAAAATTCTGGCACTCTCACCATACTCGCCCTTGGAAACACGATTTTTGCCGTTCACGGTATAATGAAGATCCTGTCCGCGTCTTGCAAACAGGCTCTCTCTTGAGAAAGAGGCCTGGATTGCCGCATCCATAACCGCAAGCTTATTGTTATCGTAAAGCTTTATCTTATTGCCATTAAAGGTCACATAGATAAAGTTATTATTCTGCTCATAATAAGACAAACAGATTCCGATTGGTGTAACAATCGTAGAATCCTTCAGTGCATCCTCCGGGAACTCTACCTCTTTCATAATTTCCTCACCACGAAGTGCCACTCGCTTCGGGTCAAGACCAAGCTCTTGTGCTATCTTCTCACTAAAGCCCTGAATCTTTCCGCCGCCACCGACAATAAATACGGCACTTGGTGAATTACCACCGTTCAGACGCTTAATCTCCTCTGCCGCCAGATGCGCCATCTTATCAACCTCTGCCTGACACATGGCAAGTACTTCCTCTGAGGAAACAGTCTGCTCCAGGCCCATGATATCTTCATATGTAATCTCTGTCTTGGTCATGGCATCCTTTTTAATCTGCTCTGCCGTAACAAAGTCAATCAGACACTGCTTGGCAATCGATTCGGTAATGGAATCTCCGGCACACGGAATCATGCCAAAGGCAACAACACTTCCGTCATTTGTCACGGAAATATCGGAAGTTCCCGCACCTACATCAATCATCGCAATATTAAGCAGACGGAACTTCTCCGGAATTGCTACTCTGATTGCTGCAATCGGCTCTAAGGTCATATTGGCAACCTTAAGTCCTGCAAGCTCCACTGCACTGTAAAGGCCGTCTACGACATCGTCCGGTAAAAAGGTTGCAATCATATCCGAACCGATATTCTTTGCCTTATGATGCTCCGGCTGGCTCATCCACAGGCCATTCAGATAGTGCTTCACTACGGTATATCCGACACAATAAAAGTGACCGTCTGTGTTGTTTTCTTCCTTGAACTGTCTGAAAGCCTTCTCTACTCCCAGGGAAGCAAGGGTAGACAGATCCTCCTTGGTGACATTGCGTTCTCTGTCAAGATCCATCTCCACATGAACATCCAGAGTCTTTAACACACGTCCTGCCGCTGCGATACAAACCTCGCGCAACGCAAGCCCGCTCTTTTTTTCCAGCGCTTCCTTAACCTCTGTAATCGTTGCCGCTACACGGTTAATATCGTGAATCTGTCCGTCAAGCATCGCTCTTGTCTGATGCTCACGAATCTCCTGCGCTACAACAACAAAGGTTTCGCCGCGCTTATAACCGATAGTTCCTACTACACTTCTTGTTCCGATATCCAGTCCGAATACCGGTGCTGCATCATAATTGTTCATTTCCATACCCCCAACCTTTCTTAGATACGGTTGAAATTTCTCCTTGTGTGATTTTCAATCCCGCTCTCTAATGACTTTGTTAATCTGCTTATAGGTCTCCTCCAAGTTGCCATTGTTTATAATCACAACACTACAATGCTTTCTGAATTCTTCCTCACTAAGCTGTCCCCTCATAATATCTGCTATCTTCTCTGCACTGTACTGTCTGCTTTCAGCCAGTCTTTTGCTTCGTATATCAGCATCTGTATGGACATACCACATCTCATCAAGGATTTCATCATAATGCTCCTCGATTAACAGAGCTGCTTCTACGAAAAGAAAATCAAGCCGTTCTTCCTCCCTTTCCTTTCGTATCTGCTCTATAATATACTTTTTGACCTCAGGGTGAATAATCGCATTGACGCCTGCAAGCTTCTCTTTATCGCTAAAAATAACCGCTGCCATTTTCTTCTTATCAATCGAGCCGTCCTCAAGTAAGATGTCTCTGCCCAGAAGTGCCACAATGCGGTCATAGCACTCATGCCCCGGTTCCTCCAGCATATGTGCCACTTCATCAGCTCGGATAACCATACTGTTATACTGCTCCTCAATATAAGAAAGAATCTGCGATTTACCGGCTCCGACTCCTCCGGTAATGCCTATCGTCTTCATACTACTCACGCCTTTCCAATATCTGCGGTTCTTTCGGATACATGAACATCCTAAGCACCACAATATTTACACATTACTTCGCCTCGTACCAGTTCTCACCGGTATGAAGGTCTACCTCCATACGAACCGCCATTTCGCAGGACATACTTCCTGCCTGTAGCGTTGCATTCTGCATCTCATCTCTCAAAATGACTTTTACCCGCTCCGCTTCCTGCTCTCTTGTCTCAATTAAAAGCTCATCGTGAATCTGCAAAATCAGCTTGGACTTTAATCCGTTTTCTCTCAGAGCGTTGAATACATGCAGCATAGCCAGCTTAATAATATCCGCTGCCGTTCCCTGTATCGGTGAATTCATGGCAATTCGTTCACCGAAGGAGCGCTGCATAAAGTTAGAAGACTTCAGTTCCGGAACAGGTCTTCTTCTGCCGAATAAGGATTCGCAGTAGCCCTTTTCCTTCGCATCTGCCACCGTTTTATCCAAAAATGTCTTAATACCCGGATAAGTCTTGAAATACTCGTCGATATAAACCTTTGCTTCCTTCGGCGAGATGCTTAAGTCCTGACTCAGGCCAAAGGAGCTGATGCCGTATACGATACCAAAATTTACCGCCTTGGCATTTCTTCTCTGTAAATCGGTTACCTCCGCAAGCGGCGTGTTAAACACCTTAGAGGCTGTAATTCTGTGAATATCCTCATCGAGCTGATATGCTTCAATCAGCTGTTGATCACCGGACATATGCGCCAGCACGCGCAATTCAATCTGCGAATAGTCCGCATCCATGAAAACACAGCCCTTGGCCGGCACAAATACCTTACGTATTCTCCTGCCCAGCTCCATTTTCATCGGGATATTCTGCAGATTCGGCTCTGTGGAGCTAAGTCTGCCGGTCGCCGTAATCGTCTGGTTAAAGTTTGTATGGATTCTGTTATCCTCTTCAATATATGCCGCCAGGCCGTCAGCATAGGTTGACTTGAGCTTTGCAAGACCTCTATACTCTAAAATCTCACTGACAATCGGATACTCAGGCGCCAGCTTCTCTAATACATCTGCTGCCGTGGAATAACCTGTTTTTGTTTTTTTGCCTCCCGGAAGCTGCAGCTTTTCAAATAAAATCTCGCCTAACTGCTTCGGTGAATTGATATTAAAGTCCTCTCCGGCACGCTCATGAATACTGCTTTCAAGCCCGGCAATTCTTCCTGTCAGTGCTTCGCCGTAGACACGAAGCTCTTCCTTCTTCACAAGAATGCCTTCCTTCTCCATATCATAAAGAACGTAGGACAGAGGCATTTCCAGCTCACGAAACAGCCTGTCCATACCGGTTTTGTCTAATGTTTCCTGTAACATCGGCATTGCCTGATACAGGGTAAAGGCTTCCTTCGCATAATAGCGGATGCACTCTTCTCTTCTATCCTGAAAAGCTGTGGTCAAATCTGTCTTACCAAAGAGTTCACTCCAGCCCTGCAGTGTCACGCCAAGATATTCATTGGCTATGTCTACGATTTCATAATCATTTTTTAACGGATTAATCAAATAAGCTGCAATCTTGCAGTCAAACAAGGCATCGGTCAATGCCTCTGCTGTTTTTTCCTCCGCCGCATCATCTACCAGATATCCGTAATCCTGCTTCCCGTCAAAGCATGCAAGCATCATATCCTTCGACACCGTAAGCTGCCGGATTTCCTTTGTAATTATATCCTTTGACAGACCGTTTGCGGTATCCAGACAATACACCTCTTTTTCATCAAAGCACAGCAGGCAGGCAAAGATTTCCTTCTTCTCCTCCAGCTGGAAAAACATCTGCCCATTGGCGCCTGCTCCCATAGAGCCCTCGTCCTTAGCCTCTGCACGAAGAATTCTGAGTGCGCCTTTTGGGGCACTCTTACAGGCTGTAAAAATCTGCTCTGCGTCCTCTATTGTCTTTACCTCAACGATTTCATAGGCAAACTCCTGCTTTTTCTCCTTCACTTCAAAACGGCTCAGCATATTTTTAAACTCAAGATACTTGAACTTCTCATAAGCCTCTTGTGTGAAAAGATTGCCAAGCTTAGCCTTATCATAGGAAAAATCAATATCCGCATCAATATTAATGGTTGCAAGCACCTTGCTCAGATCGGCAAGCTCTTTATTTGCAATCAGGCTCTCTCTGATACTCTTCTTCGTAATTTCTTCTACATGCTCGTAGATTGCCTCTAAGGAACCATAGGTTACCATCAGGTCCGTCGCTGTTTTTTCACCGACCTTAGGAACACCCGGAATATTGTCTGCGGTATCGCCCATCAATGCCTTTAAGTCAATAAACTGTATCGGATTGACCTGATATACCTTCTCAACATCAGCAGCATAGTAATCCTCCATCTCGGTCTTGCCGCCCTTAGTCTTGGGAATTCTTATCTTGATATGCTCGGATGCAACCTGCAATAAATCCCTGTCACCGGAAACAAGCGAGACCTCGATTCCTTCCTTCTCAGAGCGCTTTGCTATCGTTCCAAGAATATCGTCAGCCTCAAGTCCTGCCTTTTCCATAATAAAAACACCCATTGCCTGAAGAACTTCCTTCATAACAGGAACCTGCTCCCGTAACTCCTCCGGCATGGGCTTTCTTGTACCTTTGTATTCCTTGTAAATCTCGTGGCGGAAGGTTGGAGCCTTCACATCAAAAGCCACGGTCAGATAATCCGGTTTTTCCTCCTCAAGAATCTTGAACAGGATATTCAAAAAGCCATACACTGCATTGGTGTGTAACCCCTTCGCATTGCTCAGGTCAGGAACTCCGTAAAATGCTCTGTTTAATATACTGTGACCGTCAATCAATACAATCTTACTCATCTGCTAATCCATACCATGCCTTTCTAAAATACTGCAAATTATGCTGCTTTGCTATGTCAGGAACAAGCACAAAATCATCGTTGCAAACACAAAAAGACCGGCTTTGAGCTGACTTCTGTGCGCTTTAATCTGATTCACACTTGCCAGTCTCCGTTCCAGTTCCATCTGGATATCAGTCTCCTCTTCCGTTCCCAACTTCTGCATACCACCTGATATCAAATATTCAATTGTCAACTCATCCATGCACTCCTTACAGGAACGTACATGCATAATAAAATCTCTCGCGGTATCCGCATCCAGTTTGTCCTCCAAAAACTGGCGCATCAAACGCTGTGTCTCCTTACAATCCATAAACCCCTCGTTTATTTGAACCCTTCCTGTTCACTACTCCCAAGGGAACAAGGCCGGGTATTTTATGTCATCCGACTATACATGTACTATCATACACCATAATTCCCGATTTTAAAAGTAAAAATTTAAAAAGGCCTGCACAGCAGACCTTTTCTTTTACTTAATATCACTCACCTGCGGGCTTTGGTATACTCGTACATAGTCTACCTCCATCCTTGCAGGAAGCACGGTGTCATCAATTCCCTGCGCTCCGCCCCAGCTTCCGCCGTATGCAACGTTTAACAATAAATGAAATCTCTTATCAAACGGCCATTCCTTGTAGGAAGGATACGGCATAAACTTTGTCGGTGTAAAGGAAAAATACTCCTCGCCGTCAATAAAGAACTTAATGGTATCCGGCAGCCACTCTACCGCATACACATGAAAATCTTCGCTGACGCCGTCCACCTTAAGCTTATTTGTTTTCTGTGTTCCGATACTGTGATGGTAGGTCTGTGTATGAACCGATGCATGAACCACATTCTGATCATAGCCTACATGCTCCATAATATCGATTTCTCCCGATGCAGGCCAGTCACCATAGGTCCAGTCTGTCGGAAGCATCCAGATTGCAGGCCATGTTCCGCGTCCTGACGGAAGCTTTGCACATACTTCAATCCTGGCATACTTCCAGTCGCCCTTTCCGCGTGTTACCAGTCTTGCCGAGGTATAGTCGTTGCCTTCCGTTTCCTCCTTGCGGGCTTCAATAATCAGCCTGCCATCCTCTACCCAGGCATTGCCCTCCTTGGTGTAGTACTGCAGCTCCTGATTACCCCAGCCGTGTCCGCCTGTATCGTAGCCCCACTTCGTTGAATCCGGAAGACCTTCATAATCAAATTCATCGCTCCATACCAGCTGATAGTCCATATTTTCCGGGTCGTACTCGATATCCTCAACATTGGATACCAATTTCACATCCTTCTCTAGAAACGCATCCGGAACCTTACTGCCTACTCTTTTCTGTAATGTCGATTTTTCAGATTCTTGTGTTTGTGTCATCTCTTCTTCTACTGCCTCCGTCGGCATCTCCTGTCCGCCACAGCCGGACAGCAACAATACTACTGCCATCCCAAGCCATGCCATTCTAGTATATTTCTTCACTTTATTTATTCTCCTGTAATACCTGTATTCTCAATACCCTGTATGAACTGCTTCTGCACGCATGCGTATAAAAGGAGCAACGGAACAATTGAAATCAGGGTTGCAGCCATCTTATAGGCCTCGTTAATCTTGTAGGTTCCGTTCTGACCGATGCCCGAATTCGACGCTGATTCAAACTGGCTGTTGAATACGGACAGCTTGGTCGGAAGCAGATCAAGCGTTCCGCCAAGGAAGGTCGTTGTCTGATAGGTTTCGTTCCAGTTCCATACAAAGGCAAACAGGAATACAATCAATACCGTTGACAGCGAAAGCTTCATTGCGATATGGAAAAATACCTGAAACGGTCCGGCTCCGTCAATCATTGCTGCCTCATCCAGAGAATAAGGAATCAGATTGAAGAAGTTCCAGAAAATCAGAATCAGGATTGTTCCGTTCACACCCTGCCCCATCACTGCCATTAACAGCTGTGGAATCGGTGTTCCGATTAACTGTACGCCTGTACTCTGCTGTGCCGAGATAAAAATAATCAGTCTCGGAATCATCAACAGCGTTGTTGGAAGAATAAATGCCATCAAAATCATGATAAACCAGAAATTTTTCAGTCTGAACTTGAATCTTGATAATGCGTAACCTGTCATTGCCGCTACAATTGTCTGCAGAATTGCAAGTCCTGCGGAAAAGCCGATGGAATTCAGCAGACTCTTCGGCATCTTTAATACGCCTGCCGCAACCTTAAAGTTATCCAGTGTCGGCTCCTTTGCAAGCCATTCTATCGACGGGTCAATGATGTCGGACGGTGACATCAGAGACTTGGAAATCATTTGAAAAATTGGTTCCAAATAGATATAGCCAATGCAAATCAAAAGAAAATATATCACTAATTTCCCAATACGTTTTGCCATTTTTCTCACTCCTTACCAATATTTGTGGATTTCCTTTACTTTTCTTTCACGGAACAGCAAAAATGCCACTCCGATAATCAGAAGCACGATTAAGCTGTATACCCATGCAAGAGTTGCCGCATAGCCAAATCCACCGCTGGTATTGGCTGTTCTTGCCTTAATCATTTCGAGCACCGGATTAATCGTATCCATAGCTCCGAGCTGAACAATCGTATAGATGGTTACAATCAGAGCTGTCGGACGAATAATCGGCATGGTAATCTTCCATAAAATCTGCCATGAGGTTGCAGAGTCAATCTTTGCCGCTTCATAGAGACTTGGGTTAATCTTCTGCAAACCGTTAATAAAGAGAACAATCGGAATTCCCGTAAACCATAATATAATGGATAAATTATCAAACAACGACACCATGGCATCTGCCGCCATCGGTGAATAGCTGTAAATCATTCGAATCAGGAAGGAATAGTATAATTCATTCATCTGTCCTTCAATCTGCGGTTCGAGATTCATCAACTGATACATAACAGGTCCCGACAATACAACTACCGGAAGGAAGTATATGGTACGGAACAGGGATTTGCCCTTTCCGATGGAATTAAGCATCAGCGCAAGAATCAGTGCCATGATAACAACCACCAGGGTGTACGGGATAATCATTCCCAGAAAAGACACCAGCGCAGGTGTAAAATCTGTATTCACAAGAAAGGCCTGCTGATAATTGTCAATCCCCACAAAGGTGATGTTAAAGCCTCTGATATCCTGTTTTACCTCAGTAAAGCTCAAATAAATTGTCATTACAAAGGGAATCATGGTAAATATAATAAATCCTAAAATCCATGGCAACATAAATAAGTATCCGTATTTATCCTGTCTTCTTTGGTAGGATTTTGTTTTATGTACTTTTTTTACTTTTCCTGACATAACGAATCCTCCCTACTGTACAGTCTTGCCGGAATCTGCAACAACAGCGCTTAACGGACTTACCTTTACTCCGTCAACTGTAATCTCATCTTCCGTATAATTAATGATGATTTCCTTTGTCTGACTGCCATTCTGATACTTGTTTACAATCACACCGTCTTCTCTCACCTGTCTGTCTACCCAGTTGTATCCGCTTACCTGCTTCAAAGCTCCGTTTACCTGACTGTAGATATCCTGAATGAGGTCGCTGTACAGCGTATACTCTGTGGAATACATATCCGCACTTACAGTATCAGCCAGCAGATAGGACGGTTCCTTTGTTAATACAAAGGACGGTGACAGATTATAATCTATCATCTTTAAGATATCCTTCTGCGTATAGAAGGAGAAGTTTGCATATGGTGCATATACCTCCATCGTTCCGCTTAAAACAAGCTGAAGGAATGGCACCGCATCTGTTTCAAAAATATACTGCGAATGTCCGACCGGCGCTTGCAGATAACGGTCTGTATACTGCCACAGATACTTGCCCGGTGTCTTCAGATTAAGCTTCATATCCTCAATACCTGAAAACGTATCCTGATATAAAGCAATTGCATCACTGACAGTGGTGTGCTCCTTGCCGGAATAGTCACCGGTAAGAATATCCCCCAGACCTGTAATAGTCATCGATGATGCACTGCCCTTGGCATTTTTATACTGCTCTGACAGCCATTCCGCACTTTTCTGTGGTCTTGCGAAACCGAACTGATATACCGGCGCACTTGCAGGCATCAGCCAGCTTTTATCCACATATGCATACCAGGAATTAACATGCTCTACTGCGGTGTTATAATAACTCAGCATTTCCTTGTTAATTGTGACATAGTCCTGCTGCAGCGAAATATCAACATTCTTAGCCGCAAAATCTGATAAGAGCTGATTAAAATCCTTCTTCGTTCCGATTTTTGAGGAATACTTCTGTGTGTATGGCTTCGCAAAGCTCAGACCTTTTTTCTGCCATCCGCTCAGGCCAACATTGATATTCTGTATTCCCTGTTCCATTACATCCGTTATAATCTCTTCCACGTCATCGGTTGTTGTCGTGACAACATTCTCCATACCAACAACACTGCTCTTGGCATCAGACATGACAAAGTCCAGACGAAGCGGGATATCGCCCTCACCGGCTTCCTGCCCGGTCAAAATCCCCTGCTCAATCAGATGCTCACGATAGGTTAACGCCATACCGACATAGTTTGCGGCATAGGTGCTTCCGGTACCGTCTCCGCTAAGGAAAGAATAGGTCATGTTGATATCAAACACATTCGGCTCTTCCATGAGTGAAAAGTAACCGTCACCGGCCTTGTTATATACCTGATGATACTTCAGATTGTATACGAACTTAGGACTGGTCCATGTATAGTTTGTCATATTTTCTTCCGGGGTACAGATGATGTTCATATATTCATCTCCCTCATCGGCATAGGCAACAAAGGCAGCCTGATTGTCCCCGTAGGCAACACCGAAAACAGGCATAACCGGATTCTTTAACGGAATCGCATCGGTCAGCTCCTCATAGTAATATTCGCCCTGAGAAACGTCCTTTCCGTAAACATCTCCGCTATACTCCTGGAAGGATACACTGTTGTCACGGAAACGGATTAACGCTCCGCTTCCGTCCGGAACAAAGGCATAGCCTGCCGGTGTATCCTTTCTGGTTACGATATCATAGCCGCCGCTTTCTCTGTCGAACTTTAAAACCTGTCCGCCGCTTGAGCCGAGAAACGGTGTGATATAGAGATTATTCAGACACTTTAAGCCCTCTCCTGTCATCTCTGCATGAGGAATATCATAGGTTATTTCCTTCTCACCGAAGGTAATGTATACCTTTACCTGTAAATCAATTTCCTTAAAATCAACATCCAAAAGATACTTATTCTCTTCCACCTTAGAAAGCGTTGACTCTGAATCCTCCGATGCCGAAGATGCTTTTTTCAGGCTTTCAATCGAATCTAACGGTCTGTACTCAACCGAAATCAGGGAATTTGCAAAATTCGTATAGATTTCATTCATATTATCTTCAATCGGATTATTCTCCAATTCGATAAAGTCCTCTTCGCTGGACGCTCTTAGTGCCTTGGACTTCATCTTTTTTGATGCACCTGCATCAATCCCGGTCTTCCACAGATATCCGTTCTCTTTGTCGTATACGGCAATGATATCCCTGTCATCACGGAAATAGTAAACAGCTGTGTCTGTTTCATACAGCTTTTCATATTCCTCAACGCTCTGTTCCTTGATTACCATTGCTTCCTCCTGAAGATGGGTATCTCTGTTGGTACTGATATAGCTTGCAGATACCTGCTGCACAGGCAACAGGCTTCCTGCCAAAAAGCATACTGCAGCGGACACAGCTGTTACTTTTTTCTTTATCTTATAATACATTCTGCGTCAGCTCCTTTCCAAGGGTACTTAAGAAGGTCCATACCTGTTCCCACATAATTGTTACAATTAAAATAACTACAATAACTACGAACATAAATAAAATCGTAATCAGAACGCTCTTTATCATCTCACCGATGGAGTAATTATGTATTGTCTGCAAACCTAAAAATAACAGAATCACGGTCCAGACAACCCCAATCAGCATAATCACATCAAGGAAAAATGCCTCGTTGGTTGTTACACAATAGGATAATACCGTAATCGAAAGCAGAGACAGAATTAACGGCACAGCCGCATACGCTACTGCCATATATACCTGCTTCAAATCTCCTTCACCATCGTTGATGGAGGTTACGAGATAATTACATACGACAAACAGACCGATAAAGGCAAAGAAGCCTACCACAATCGAACTGATATCCAGATCCTGTATATCATAATACTGATAAATAAAGCCCTTACCAACCATATACAGCATGTAAGATACAAACAGAATCAGATACAGGGCACTTGCTCCAAGCACCGTTCCCTTTTGTCCTACCTTGATATCGTAAAAACCATCAATCGGATGTCTTGCGGAAACAAAGCCATACAGGACATCTCCAAGTCCTCTTGCATTCATAACCGCATTTTTGCGTTTTTCTCTTGCTTCTTTTCTTTTTCCTGTTTTGTCAAGCTTACCTGCTACGGCAAAAACAAGATAAAGAACGACTGCAATAATCAGAAAATACGGTAAGTACGTCTGCAGCCAGACATTTCGAAGCTCCCAGAAGGCATCTGAGTACAGCTCATGATTACCCGCTACCTCAAAATGCTCCATCGCATTCTCAAAATCGTACTCTGACATATATGCCTTACCGATACCGTCGTGCGCAACCACTGACATCTGGTTCATAGCAAGCACTTCATCCCATGCAGCAAGTGCTTCCTGATAATGACCACCGTCATACAGTCCGATTGCTTCATATACCTTCTCGGCATAGCCTGTCGGAGCATAGGACTGCAGATAACCCTTGATACCGTCAATTGTCCAGATATAGCCGTTTTGATCAACGGCAAGAGTGGAAAGCGAGCTGTAAAGTCCTGCTACATCCAGATTGGATACATAGGAACCGAATTCAAACAACCAGTCCCCCTCCGCCGTATACACATCTATATAACCTCTTTTTGAGGATGAGTAGATTAACAAATTGTCATCAACCCACACATCACTGATATCAGTAAAACCATATACGGTATCCGCAAACATATTGCTTCCGTTTGTTTTATGCTTCTTAATCGGATCCTCATTGTTGCCAAGCGTTACCGTATATACAATTCCTCTGTAATCTAGTGTTACATTGGCAAAGGTTGTCGGATTTCTGTTCAACAGTCGGTTTAACTGTTCTCGCGTAAATACCAGTGTCTGAATCTTCTGAAACAGGGAAAGATTCGCCTTATTAACCGCAAAAAAGCCTAAAAATTCGCCGTTTCGTGACATCTGAATCACACCGTTGTATACACCTTCACCAACAATATAAATATTTCCGCTTTCGTCAACCGCAATCTTTGACGGCTCATATGCCGTATCACCAAAGGCAGGAACCTCCGGTCTTAACAGCTTTCCAGTAAGCTCCCAGCTCTTATTGAAAATAAATACCGCCTTCGCCTTACTGTCAGCAATATATACTGTTCCGTCCATGGTTACATAGATACCCTTCGGTGTCTGGAATTCCGGATAGCTGAAGTCCTCCACAAACTTACCGCTTTTGATATCATATTTAACAATACGCTTATTACCGGTATCCGCAATGTACATCATGTTATCTTGATTGATAAACATATCCTCTGCGCCATTCAACCCTAAGGACGTAATCGTCTGCTGAGGAAGATACGCATCCTGCGTACGGATATAATTCATCATGTCATCCTGCGTATAGGTATAACTTGTCGCCTCAGATGCGTGAAGGGTCATGAGTTCCGTAAAGCAAAGCATAACCATCAGCATCAGGGCTAATATGTTTTTTATCCTTTTCATTCTGTCATCCCCCTCTTTACTTGATTCCCGAATGACTCATCGTACTCATGACTTTCGACTGCATACAGATAAACATAATCAGATTCGGTAAAAACAGAATAATGGTTCCTGCTGCCACGATTCCTCTTGACGCAACCGCATTGTTCGTCTGCAACGCATTCAGATAGTAATAAATCGTCTTCATAACATCACTGGTAATGAAGTTATTGGACGCTTCCGTTGCCTGCCATGCAGACTGAAAGGTTAAAATAGCTACCGTTGCTACCGCCGGCTTCGTCATCGGGAAAATAATTCTGCGAATAACCGTAAAATTACCGGCTCCGTCTACATAAGCTGCCTCCAGCAGTGCATCGGGTACATCATCAATAAACTGCTTCATAAGGAAAATACCTATCGGCATTGCTATCAACGGGAAAATATGTGCTCCCCAGGTATCTATCATGCCAAGTCTGACAATGATGATATATCTTGGAACGGCAACCGCTACCTGCACAAACATTAACGCCATCTGATTGATACTGAAAAACCATTTCGTTACCTTGTACTGCTGCTTCTTGGATAAAACAAATGCACAGGCAACCGTGATATAAATATTCAGAATTACCGTAACCAGCGTAATGAAAATTGAGTTCAACAGATATCTTGTCATCGGAACTCCTGTAGAACCCGATAACTCAAACAGCTTCTTGAAATTATCTGTTGTAGGCTCCTTTACAATGAGCGTAGGCGGGAAGGCATAGAGCTCACCTAAAGGTTTAAACGCCTCATTAAACATATATATAACCGGAAGAACCATCAAAGCAGCAATCGGAATCAGTATGCAGTAGAACTTAATCTGATCCACCGAAAAGTGCTTAGGGTCCACCTTTTTTCCTTTTAATTTCGCCATAAATCCTAACTCCAATCTGTCTATTAATCCTTCTCCGCAAACAGCTTACCTGCCACCTTGGAGAAGAATGCAATCATAATCAGCAATACAACGGAAACTGCTGCCGCATATCCCATTTCATAACGTGAAAACGCATAATCCTCAATATGATTCAGAATCAGATTACCTGAATATTCCGGTGTCGGATTTGTTCCAGATAATGCAGGTCCGATCCAGCCGGTATTGAAGGCGTTTACAATTGCCATAACCGCAGCAAACATCATCTGTGGTCTCATGGATGGAATCGTGATATAGATAACCTCCTGGAAACGGTTTCTCATACCGTCCACATAAGCGGCCTCGTACAATTCCTCATTTACATTCAGAATTCCCGCAATCATCGCCAAAAAGCCGATACCCATTGCCTGCCATAAGGCAACGATAATCATTACCGTCATAAGGTAATCCGGCGAAAGCAGCCAGTTAATCGGCATGTCAATCCAGCCGTGGCTGATTAAAAAGGAGTTCAGGATACCTCTCTGGTCACCGGAAAACACCGTTTTCCATACAACCTGTATCATCAAAGGACCAACCATGGACGGCATATACAGACAAAGTGTAAGAATCGTTCTCGGAACTGCCTGAATCTGTGTCACCAGCCATGCCAGAATGAAGGAGAGAACACATCCTCCCGGTCCTATAATCAGAGCATACTTGAAGGTATTCGGGATAATATATTTCAAAAAGATCTCATCCTGTGTCAGTAACGATATGTAATTGGACAATCCTACAAAGGTCGGCGTATTGATAACATCAAAGTAGGTAAAGGACAATCCGATTGCAATCAGTACCGGAATAGCAATAAACAACGAAAATAATAAAAGATACGGCAACAGCAGCAACATGGAAGTTGCGAAATCTTCTCTTCTGTTTACCTTCAGCTGTAATTTCTTTTTCATTATTCTGCCTCCTTTCTGTGTGCCTCGATATTTTCCTCAATCCAATCAACATCGCGGACATTATATTCCTTTATCAGATTACCCGTTGCATCAACATATCCTAAGTCTGACATCTTCTTGGTAATCTCTCGGTTGATTTCCATAATCTTTTCATCAATTGCAGGCTGCGCTGCCACGCCATTCACGGCAATGCTGTTCCAGATATTGGATAAATCTCTCTCCAGCATATACTGCCCCGGTGTTCTCGGTACATCTCTCAGGTGTGTAAGCTGCTCTAAAATTGCAAGCTTGTCATCCGTCGGAAGTGTACAGTCAGCAATCGCATCCAGATTGGACGGAAGCCAGATATTCTCTGCGCCATAGGTAGCCTGCAGGGTATGAGAATAATCTGCCTGAACATCATGGCTGAGCCACCACTTCATAAAGGACCATGCTTCCTCAAGCTTTTCGGTATCGTTAAAAATGATACCGCCTGTTCCTGCTGCAATATAGCTTCTGTCAATGGTTCCGTCTTCTCTTTCTGTTCCAAGATACGGTGCAAGCTCCCACTGTCCTTCCAGCTCCGGTGCGCCATTTGTAATCAGATTATAGGTTTCCAGATTCACAATACCAATCGGATATACACCGTAACGGAAGGAATCCGCAAACTGCGGAACCTGTGTCGGTACCGAATAGATACTGAATAATTCGCCTAAGGTCTTGATTCCCTTTACCGCATTCGGCTGGTCAATCGCTGTATGTAAGCCGTCCTCTGTATACAGACTTCCACCATTTTGATAAATCAATGGTGTTGTCTGGTAAAACCACTTATAACCGTCAATGGTAGCAATATTATGATAGAAGTTCATACCATAACGCTGAAGCTCAGGCAATACACCTGTCAGCTCCTCCCAGGTATCCGGAAGCTCCAGATTCAGCTTCTCGAAGATATCCTTTCTATATACAATCATATTGAAATCCGAAGTTTCCGGAAGTGCATATACACCCTCGTTAAATACATACGGCACAAAAGCACCCGGTGCAAAACGGTCCGCCACTTCCCAGAAGTCCTCAAACTGCGTCAAATCATAAATTGCGTCTCTACACGCAAGCTCAAAAGGAAGATGGGATAATAATCCTAACGCAACATCCGGTGTTTCATCGGCAGCAGCTGCCATAGTCAGCTTATTTGCATCCGGCATAACGGAAATTTTTACCTTGATACCTGTCTGCTGTGTAAACTCGGAATCCACCATTTTCTGCAGCAAATCCATCTGTGTTACCGAACGGTTTACCCAGATATTCAGCGCTTCCTCATCATTTTCTACCTTGAATTTCTCGGAAATAAAGGAATAAGCAAGTGTCCGGGCACCATTGATTATATTTTTAACAATTCCCGTATTTTCCTTGGGAAGCTCCTCTTGTCCTCCATAGAGATAAATTCTGTCAAGCGCAAAAGGCTGACCGCTGATATTTGTTGTAAAATCACCCATCAGCTTCAGGATAGAGTTATCGGTGCTGACGCTGGAACCTGTCAGATTCTCGGTATACAGAGCGATTTCATCCGGATACTCCTTCAGCTTTTCAATAATTCCAAGCGCTCGTTCAAGCTCGGAAAGCTTGGCAGAGTTCACACCGTTTGGCGCATAGCCCTGCAGGGTGTACTGCATGGACCGGATCAAGGTTTCATATGCTTCCAGGTATGCCAGAGTATCAGGAATGTACCGGGTAATAAACCAGGAACGATACTCATCCACCTCTGCACCTGTAATCTTCTTAATCTCTAACGCAAACTGGGTAACATGCTCTGCAATCAGACGGGAATAACGCCATTCATCGCTGACCGGCTCCATCTCCGACTTGATTGCCAATGTATGGTGTCCCTTTGTCAGATAAATCTTGTACGGATTACCCTCTGCATCGGAAAGCACCTCATTCTTCCATGAAGTATCCGTGGTATCGAATCCGTAATTTTGAAGCTCTTGAAACGGAACCTCTCCATCTATCAAAATACTTTCAAATACCTGAAAGTCTTCTTTTTCATTTTTATAATGTAATGCAAGCTGATACAAGCCCTCCTGCTCAATATCAAACTCGTATTCAACCGTAATTCCGGCTTCCTTCCATGACACAACATTCATTTCCTTGTACTCGCTGTCATGCGGCTTTAATGCCGGATTATTCACATAGGATAAGTTTGCGGAAGTCGAATTCTTCCCACTGTAATCCACGCTGTTAAGCTCGATAAAGTCATTTATGACCTCACCGTCACGTCCGCTGATATATTCCGTATAGGTTGGAATGTCATTTGTCGGAGTATTCACATAGAGCTGACCTAAAGTCAATCCATCTGCAGACATATTCTCAATCGTTATGTTGTTTTTCCCTGCTTCCAGATAAAAATAAAGCGGCTCCGCGGTATAATATGCGGTATTATATAAGTCTGTATAATGCCAGCTGTCATCTCTAATCTGTTCCGGTGCTGTCTCATCACCGTATCGGTCTAACGGAAAATCCTTTGTCGCATCCTTCCACATCAGTGGTAAGGTAATCATGGACATTTCCTCAAAGTACTTCTCATCATTAATAGTAACCGCAATACGGTAATCCGATAAATTACTTCCACCTGTACAGTAATCAAGTCCTAAGCTGTACAGACCTGCCTTAGCTACTGTTACCGTATATTCTGCTGTCTGCTGATAATCAAGACTTTTCACCTGCTTATCATAGTCCTGATTTTTTTCTCCGCCTTCGACTTCTCCTACTGCATCCTGCAATTCGTAATCGATAGTCTGACTTCCGATATATTCCTGATATCTTACTGTTTCGAAGCTGAGAGAATTATTTAAGAGCGCAAAAGCCTCCTTCACCTTCTGTTCAGATACCTGCTCGACATATGTCTGTTTTTTTCCCATGTTCCCTATTACCACGATTCCAAGCGTAATCGCCAGTACAATGATAATAACGATGGAAATCATTCGCTTAAATCTTCTCACCGTTGCTCTCCTTCATATAAAATGTCCCTTCTACTTTCTCAGGCTTTAGCTTTCCATTCACTAAAATCTGTAAGCAGAAGGGACAATTCTACTTTAATTATAGTCTGGCGGAACTCCATCCACTGAACAACTTTGTTCCGTTATTTTGTAAAATCCGCCTCTGTATAACCATAAAAATCTGTTAATGCCTTCTTCAGATCAGCATCAGCCTTTACGAATCTTTCATTAGCAAGAGTATTCCACTCAGGAAGCTTAGACTTAATCTCATCTAACCATCCGTCAGAAGCACGCTTAGCTGTTATCATCTCTTCCAGATAATAATAGGTCCATTCGTACATACACTCTTTGTCAACGCCGTCTTCCTGAATCTTCATAGGATATGCCTTGTCAGATACATCCCACATTTCTCCGCTTTCCCACAGTTCCAGACACTTCTGCCAACCAGGCATCTTATCTGCATCTGCATATTTTGCATGTGTCGGAACAGAGTACCAGATTTCCATCTGCTTATCAAACTCTTCACCTGTTACTAACGGGAGTGAGTCATTTGCAGCGGTCTTATAAGCGCCGCCTGAGTTCCACTGCTGGTCTGCTCTTGCCTGTGCTGCCTCTGTGGAAGCTACCCAGTAGGTTCCGAAGGTATATGCAAGCTTTAATGCTTCTTCCTCTTCTGCACTCATTTCAGGATTTCCGTCGTCCATTGCATAATTGTGAATAGCCATCGGGTCAAGTACGATACCGATTGTATTACCGTTATACTCAGTTGCAGGTCTTGGATAAATATCAAAATCAAATGTTACTGTATTATCTGTAACCTCAGGATTAGCAGCATCACCCATCATCCAAGGATCTCCGTCACAGGTCAGGCAGTATCCCTGTGTGAAGAAGTGGTAGCCCCACCACCATCCGTCATTCATAATTTCCTCTGAAACGCCACCGATATCATTCTGACACCAGATTGTGTTGTCAGCCCATACAGGAACATAAGAAAGAATATCCTTTACAGCGTCAGAATTCAGATTAACGTAATCGCCTGAACCGCTGTAGTTGCTCAATGCATAGTTGATATCCTTAGTACCTGTATTAATCCATCCAAGAGGAATATCCATTGCTCCCCAGAATGTTGTCTTGTCGCCTTCGGAAACAAATAAAGTATAGTCATCAAGTGTCCAGTCTACATCAGGAACATCGATATTGTTCTGCTCAGCAAGCTCCTTATTAACATATACGCCCCATGGCTGAATGAACTGTGGAAGACCTGCCTGCATTCCGTAGTAGTTCATCATGTTCATAATGGAAGTATTGAAGGACTGATATACAGGATCATCAGCAAATACGGAAAGGTCTGCTACCAATCCCTTCTGTACATCACCTACAAGGTTTGTAGATGCCCAGATATCAGGGTACTTACCATGCTGTGCCTTGAAGTTCTCCATTTCCTGCTGCCATGATACTTCATTCGCATTTGGATCGCCTGACTTCGCATATAAGTTAATCTTTACATTCGGATACTTCTCATTGAACTTCTTTGCCATTGCATATACAGAGGCAACGTTCTGTGCAGTAATCTTCTCTGCCTCTAAGGTCTGATGGCCAAGATCTTCATAATACTGTCCGTCACCTGACCATACCATAATGGAAAGCTCTCCGCTTACTGCCGGATCAAGCTCAATGTATGCAGGTGCAGGCTCTGTCTCAGCCTCGCCGCCTGTTGTGTCTGCAGCACTGCTGTCGGCCTGTGTTGTAGTATCTCCGGAAGTCTGTGCATCACCGGAAGTCTGTGTGTCTCCTGAGCTGCTTCCACATCCTGCAAGTGTTCCCATAGCAATCGCAGAAGTTAAAAGTAAAGCTATCAGTTTCTTTCTCTTCATAGATAATCCTCCCTTTCATCTATCGTATTATGCTCTGAATTCGTTCTCACATAAAAACGTTTTTATAGTTTATGTCAACATTATATAAAAACGTTTTTTCTTTTTCAACTGTTTTTTGCATATCTATATGCATATTCGTACTATTTCCTATTTTTAGAAGATTTTTTTATGCATTTTCACCAAAAAGAGTAGTCAAAAGAAGGGGGAAACCAGTCGCCACCACCCCTAAAAGGGGTAGCTCGACTCGCTGGGTATAACCCCTTGACACTCGACAGCGTCTCAAGGCGCCCAG